>NZ_JANX01000094.1 GCF_000767795.1 Inquilinus limosus MP06
ACGTGATCCGGCTGCTCTCCGCCCTGGTCCTGCTCTTCACCGCGACCTGCACCGCCGCGGCCTTCGACCCCTTCGCCGGCGCCGGCATCGACCCGAAACCGGGCGCGCAGCTGCCGGTCGACCTTCCGTTTACGAATGAGAGCGGCGCTCCCGCGACGTTGCGGCAGCTTGGTCGGGGCAAGCCGATCGTGCTGGCGCCGGTGCTGCACAACTGCCCGAACATCTGCGGCGTCACGCTCGGCGGGCTGATGAGCGCCGTGGAAGCCCAGTCCTACCGCCCGGGCCGCGCCTTCGCGGTCGTCGCCTTCGGCATCGACCCGGCCGAGGGACCGCAGGATGCGCGGAAGACCGTCGAATCCCTCGACCAGCGCAATGGCGGAACCACGGGCATCCATGCCCTGACCGGCACGGAAGCCGATGTCCGGGCGGTGACCGACGCGCTGGGCTACCGTTACGCCTTCGATTCCGGCATCGGCCAGTACGCGCATGTCGCCGCCGTCGCCGTGCTGACGCCGGACGGCAGGCTGGCCCGCTGGCTCTACGGCGTCGCGCCGGACCCGACCGATCTGCGCCTGGCCCTGACCGAGGCCGGCCGCGGCACGATCGGCAGCTTCGGCGACCAGCTGCTGCTGCTCTGCTACCACTATGATCCGACGACGGGCCGCTATTCCTCGGTGATCTGGCTGCTGCTGCAGGTCGGCGGCGGCGCCACGGTGCTGGCCCTGTCCGGCTTCGTCGGCCTGGCGGTGCTGCGCGAGCGCCGGCGCGGGAGCAGCCGGCGATGAACGGCTTCATCCCGCTGTGGCCCGACGCGGCCTCGGCCCATGCCGGACAGGTCGACCTGCTGGTGATCGCCTTCACGGTGCTGATGGTGGCGCTGACCGCCCCGGTCTTCATCCTGATCGTCGTCTTCGCGGTGCGCTACCGGCGCGGCAAGGCGGCCGACCGGGTCCATCCGGTCAACCGCAACGTCTGGCTGGAGGTGTCCTGGGCGGCGATCCCGTTCCTCTTGACCCTGGCCTTCTTCGTCTGGGCCGCCTGGCTGTATTTCGACCTGCGCCACCCGCCGGCGAACGCGATGGAGATCGACGTCGTCGCCAAGCGCTGGATGTGGAAGTTCCAGCACCCCGAGGGCCAGCGCGAGATCGACGACCTGCACGTCCCGGCCGGCCGGCCGGTGAAGCTGACCATGACGTCCGAGGACGTCATCCACAGCCTGTTCGTGCCGGCGCTGCGGGTGAAGCAGGATGTGCTGCCCGGCCGGTACACCACCCTGTGGTTCGATGCCGACCGGCCCGGCAGCTATCCGCTGGAATGCACCCAGTTCTGCGGCACCGACCATTCGCTGATGCGCGGCCGCCTGGTGGTGATGGCCGGCCAGGACTATGCCCGCTGGCTGGCCGGCACGCAGGGCGGCGACACGCTGGCGGCGGAAGGCAAGGCGCTGTTCCGCTCCCTCGGCTGCAGCGGCTGCCACGCGCCTGGCGCCACCGTCCGCGCGCCGCGGCTGGAAGGGCTGTTCGGCCGGCCTGTGCCGCTGCAGGACGGCACCACCGTGACCGCCGACGAGCAGTACATCCGCGACAGCATCCTGGAGCCCAACAGCCGGATCGCCGCCGGCTACCCGCCGATCATGCCGACCTTCCGCAACCTGGTGGACGAGGGCGAGGTGCAGCAGCTGGTGGCCTACATCAAGTCGCTGGGCCCACGCCCCAGGGAGGCTTCGCCATGACCCATGTCCAGGCCGACCTCCCCGCCACCGGCGTCCCGGCCGCGACGGAGGAGGAGCGCGTCAGCTATCTGCGGGCGGGGCACAGCCTGCGGTCCTGGCTGCTGACCACCGACCACAAACGCATCGCCATCCTGTACCTGGTCGCGATCACCGCCTTCTTCTTCATCGGCGGCGCCGCGGCGGCGGCGATCCGCCTGGACCTGTTGACGCCGCAGGGCGACCTGCTCAGCAACGAGGGCTACAACCGCGCCTTCACCATCCATGGCGTGATCATGGTCTGGTTCTTCCTGATCCCGTCGATCCCGACCACCTTCGGCAACTTCCTGATCCCGCTGATGATCGGGGCGCGCGACCTGGCCTTCCCGCGCCTGAACCTGCTGAGCTGGTACATCTACGTGCTGGGCGGGCTGGTCACGATCTATGTCCTGGTGACCGGCGGGGTCGACACCGGCTGGACCTTTTACACTCCGCTGTCCAGCATGTTCGCCAACGGCCATGTCGTGGCCGCGGCCGCCGCCGTGTTCATCGTCGGCTTCTCCTCGATCCTGACCGGGCTGAACTTCATCGTCACGGTGCACATGCTGCGCGCGCCAGGCATGGGCTGGGGCCGGCTGCCGCTGTTCGTCTGGTCGCATTACGCGACGTCGCTGGTGCTGGTGCTGGCGACGCCGGTGCTGTCGGTGACGTTGGTGCTGATCGCGGCGGAGCGGTTGTTCGGCATCGGCATCTTCGACCCGGCGCTGGGCGGCGATCCGCTGCTGTACCAGCACCTGTTCTGGTTCTACAGCCACCCGGCCGTCTACATCATGATCCTGCCGGCGATGGGCGTGGTCAGCGAGCTGGTCGCGGCGGCGGCGCACAAGCCGGTGTTCGGCTACTGGTTCGTCGCCTTCTCCTCGCTCGCCATCGCGGTGATCGGCTTCCTGGTCTGGGGCCACCACATGTTCGTGGCCGGCCAGTCGATGTATGCCAGCGCCGTGTTCTCCTTCCTCAGCCTGGCCGTCGCGGTGCCCTCGGCGATCAAGGTCTACAACTGGACCGCGACGCTCTACAAAGGCCACATCTCGCTGGAGCCGCCCTTCCTCTTCGCCATGTCCTTCATCGGCCTGTTCGTCATCGGCGGGCTGACCGGGCTGATGCTGGCGCTGCTGGCAGTCGACGTGCATGTCCACGACACCACCTTCGTCATCGCGCATTTCCACTACATCATGGTCGGCGGCACCGTCTCCGCCTTCTTCGGCGCCCTGCACTACTGGTGGCCGAAGATCACCGGCCGCACCTATTCGCGGATCTGGGGCCGGCTGTCGGCGATCTTCATCTTCCTCGGTTTCAACCTGACCTTCTTCCCGCAATTCCTGCTTGGCTACCTCGGCATGCCGCGGCGCTACCATGTCTACGACCCGGCCTTCCAGGTGCTGCACGTGCTGTCGACCGCCGGGGCCAGCCTGCTGGGCGTCGCCTATGTCCTGCCCTTCGCCTACCTGCTGTACTCGCTGCGCCACGGCGCCCCGGCGGGGCCGAACCCCTGGCCGGCCACCGGGCTGGAATGGACCGTGCCGTCGCCGCCGCCGAAGCACAATTTCGATCGGATTCCAGTGGTCACCGAGGCGCCCTATGCCTACGCGATCGAGCGCAGGGGCGGCGATGGCTGAGCGCCTGACGCTGCGCGAGCCCTTCACCGATCCGGCGCGGCAGGCCGCCGCCGACCGGATGGGGATGTTCGTCTTCCTGGCCACGGAGGTGATGCTGTTCGGCGGCATCCTGGCCGTCGCCCTGACCGACCGCATCCGGCATCCGGAGGCGGTGATCGCCGCCTCCAGCCGCCTGGACCTGTGGCTCGGGGCGATCAACACCGTGGTGCTGCTGACCTCCAGCCTCGCCATGGCGATCGCCGCCGTCGCCGCGCGCCAGGACCGGCGAAGGGCGACCCTCGCCGCCGTGCTGGTGACCGCCGCTCTGGGGCTGGCCTTCCTCGGCCTGAAGTCCCTGGAATACGCCCAGGACTATGCCAAGGGGCTGCTGCCGGCCCTGGCGCCGCCGGCCACGCCGACCGATCCGGCGCAGGCGCTGTTCCTGAACCTGTATCTCGTGGCGACGGCACTGCACGCGGTCCATCTGACCATCGGCATCGGCCTGGTGCTGTGGCTCGCCATCCGGATCGCGCGGCGCCGGCCGGCCCAGGCGATGGCGGCGGAGCTGACCGGCCTGTACTGGCATTTCGTCGATATCGTCTGGGTGTTCCTCTACCCCGTCCTCTACCTGGTGCGGTGACGCGATGTGGAGCGAGCTTCGCCCCCTTGTCCTGACCTGGGCCGGCCTGCTGGCCCTGCTGGCGATCACCATCGCCGTCAGCTTCGCGCCGATCGGGCCGGTCAAGCCGGTCGCCAACATGGCGATCGCCGCGGTCAAGGCGGGGCTGATCCTGTGGGTGTTCATGCATCTGCGCGAGCGCGGTGGGCTGCTGCGGGTCTTCGCCCTCGGCGCCGTCGCCTGGCTGGCCGTCCTGATGGCGATGGCGGTTGCCGATATCCTGACCCGCTGACCCGCGAGGGGGAACCATCCCCCGCACAATCTCATTGCCGTCAGCAGAACCCCGCGGCCGACCGGCCGCCGCAAAGCAGCCCGAACCATGTTCGGGCCGGCGAGAGGGCTTGCCATGACGCCAGACGATGCAAACCGCGCCGAGACGCCGGCGGCGGAGGAGCGGAAGCCGCCCGAAGACCATCGCGGCTTCCTTGCCCGGCACGGCAAGGCGGTGCTGATCGGGTCGATCGCCGCCGTGGTGCTGCTGGCCGGCGCCGTCGGGTGGTGGCTGCATGCCCGCAATTACGAGAGCACGGACGACGCCTTCATTGATGCCCGCACCGTATCGGTCAGCCCGCAAGTCAGCGGCGCGATCATCGACGTGCCGGTGACCGACAACCAGCTAGTCGAGGCGGGCGCCGTGCTGGCCCGGATCGACGACCGCGACTACGCCGCCGCCCTGGCCCAGGCGCATGCCAAGATCGACCAATCCCAGGCCGACATCGCCAATTTCGCGGCCCAGATCGAGGCGCAGAAGGCGAAGGTCGATCAGGCCCGGTTGCAGGTCACCGCGTCACAGGCGGCGCTGCAATTCGCCCAGGACGAGAACAAGCGGGCCCAGGACCTGGCGCAGACCGCCGCCGGCACCCGGCAGCGGGCGGACCAGGCCTCGACCGACCTGCGGCAGCGCCAGGCGGAGTTCGACGGCGCCCAAGCCTCGCTGACGGCCACCGACAAGCAGCTCGGCGTGCTGCAGGCCCAGGCCCAGGGCGCCACTGCGGCGCTGGAGCAGGCCCAGGCCTCGCTGCAGCAGGCGCAGGCGAACCAGGATCGCACGGTGCTTACGGCGCCGGTCGCCGGCCGCGTCGCCAAGCTGTCGGCCGCGCGCGGCGCCTATGCCTCGCCGGGCCAGAGCCTGATGATGCTGGTGCCGCGCGAGGTCTGGGTCACCGCCAACTTCAAGGAGACGCAGCTGGACCTGATGCGCCCGGGCCAGCCGGTGTCGATCTCGATCGACGCCTATCCGGACCGCGACTTCCCCGGCCATGTTGACAGCCAGCAATTCGGCAGCGGCACCGCCTTCGCCCTGCTGCCGGCGGAGAACGCGACCGGCAATTACGTCAAGGTGGTGCAGCGGGTGCCGGTGAAGATCGTGTTCGACCAGCCGCCGGACCTGCCGCTAGGCCCCGGCATGTCGGTGGTGCCGACCGTGACGGTGCGATGAGCGCCGGGGCCGAGGCCGCCGGCAGCCGGTCCGCGGCCGGCGGCCGCAATCCATGGTTGATCGCCGGCGTGGTCTCGATCGCCACCTTCATGGAGGTGCTGGACACCTCGATCGCCAATGTGGCGTTGCGCCATATCGCCGGAGGGCTCGCCGCCGGGCAGGACGAGAGCACCTGGGTGATCACCAGCTATCTCGTCGCCAATGCCGTGGTGCTGCCGATCAGCGGCTGGCTGTCCGGCGTGGTCGGGCGCAAGCGCTTCTACATGATCTGCGTCGCCCTGTTCGCCGTCAGCTCGCTGATGTGCGGGCTGTCCTCCAGCCTGGAGATGCTGATCGTCTTCCGGGTGCTGCAGGGACTCGGCGGCGGCGGGCTGGCGCCGAGCGAGCAGTCGATCCTGGCCGACAGCTTCCCGCCGGAGAAGCGGGCCCAGGCCTTCGGCGTCTACGCCATCGCCGTGATCGTCGCCCCGACCTTCGGGCCGACCATCGGCGGCTGGATCACCGACAATTTCTCCTGGCACTGGATTTTCCTGATCAACGTGCCGATGGGCATGGCCTCGCTGGTCCTGGTGCAGTGGCTGCTGGTCGAGCCCGAGGTGCTGAAACGGGAACGCCGGGACGCGCTGGCCGGCGGGCTGAAGGTCGACTGGATCGGGCTCTTGCTGGTCGCTCTCTGGCTCGGCTGCCTCGAGGTCATGCTCGACAAGGGCCAGCGCGAGGACTGGTTCGATTCCGGCTTCATCGTCACCTTCGCCGCCATCTCCTTCCTGTCCCTGATCCTGCTGGTGCCGTGGGAGCTGTCGCGCAAGGACCCGATCGTCGACATCAGGCTGGTGCTGCGCCGGCAGTTCGGCACCACCTGCCTGGTGATGCTGGCGGTCGGCGCCATCCTCTACAGCTCGACCCAGATCCTGCCGCAGCTGCTGCAGGAGCAGTACGGCTACACCGCCACCTGGGCCGGCCTCGCGCTGATGCCGGGCGGGCTGGTGATGTTCCTGCTGATGCCAATCTCCTCGCGCCTGACCAACCTGGTGTCGCCGAAATACCTGATCATGGGCGGGATGACGGTGGTGGCGCTGGCCATGTGGCACTTCACCAACCTCTCGCCCGACGCGGATTTCGCCACCTTCGCCTGGTCGCGGGTGTTCCAGATGATCGGCCTGCCCTTCCTGTTCCTGCCGATCACCACCGCCTCCTATGCCGACCTGCCGCCGGACAAGACCAGCCAGGCCGCGGCCCTGATCAACGTGGCGCGCAACCTCGGCGGCTCGATCGGCGTGTCGCTGTCGACCACGCTGCTGGCCCAGAACGCGCAGGTGCACCAGACCCATCTGGCCGGCCACGCCTCGCCTTCGGCTCTCGGCTATCAGCTGGGGCTGGATCAGGCGACGGCGCATTTCCTGGCCCAGGGCGCGAGCCAGGCAACAGCGCAGCGGCAGGCCTTCGACTGGATCGGCCAGCTGGTCCAGGACCAGGCCACGCTCCTCTCCTATATCGACGTGTTCCAGGCCCTTGCGGTCGTGGCCCTGCTGATGATCCCGGTTGCGCTGCTGCTGCGCCGCGGGCAGCCCGGTGCCGCGGCGGGCCATGGATGACCCGGCCGGTGCCGGACCAGCCACCAAGCGAGGACACGCACCCGACGAAGGACCATCCCCATGACCACCCGCCCCCGCCCCCTGATATCCGCCGCCATTTTCATCGCCCTCGGTGCCGGCTTCGCCGCCGGTGGCGGCTGGCTGATCGCCCTGGGTGGCTCCTGGTACTATCTCGCTGCCGGGAGCGGCCTGGTGCTGACCGGCCTCCTGCTGCTGCGCCGCTCCGCCGCCGCGCTGTGGCTCTACGGCCTGGTGCTGATCGGGACGCTGGCCTGGTCGGTCTCCGAGATCGGGCTGGCCGGCTGGCAGCTGGAGCCGAGGGTGGTGGCGCCCCTGGTGCTCGGCCTGTATCTGCTGATGCCCTGGATCACCCGGCGGCTGGGCCCAGGGGCGCGGATGGCGGCAGCGGCCCTGGCGCTGACGATCATCGTCACCATCGGCGTCACCGGCTATGCCTTCACCCGTTCCGTCGGCATCGATGGCACGGCCCGGGCGCAGCGTGACGCCGGCGCTGCCGACACCAGCGTCGCGGCCGAGGACTGGCGCTTCTACGGCCGCACGCCGAAGGGGGACCGCTTCTCGCCGCTCGACCAGATCACGCCGCAGACCGTCAAGGCCCTGAAGGTCGCCTGGACGGCGGAGACCGGCGACATGATGCGGCCGGGCGAGGACAAGGGCGGCACCGATGCCGGCCACGAGTTCAACTTCGAGGACACGCCGCTCAAGGTCGGAGATACGCTCTATGTCTGCACCGGCCACAGCTGGGTCGTCGCCTTCGACGCCGCAACCGGGCGGAAGAAATGGAGCTTCGATCCCAAGGCCGACACCGAGTCCGACGTCTACCTGGCCTGCCGCGGCGTCGCCTATTACGAGGCGCCGGCGGGCACCGCCACCGATTGTCCCCGCCGCATCATTGCGCCGGTGCTCGACGCCCGGTTGATGGCCCTGAATGCGGAGACCGGCAGGCCCTGCGAGGATTTCGGCGAGCACGGCTTCGTCTCGCTGACCCGGTATCTCGGCCATGTGCCGCGGGGTTTCCATTTCGTCACCTCGCCGCCGCTGGTCCTGAAGGACCGGGTGATCCTCGGCGGCTGGGTCTACGACAACCAGGCGGAGGGCGAGCCGTCCGGCGCGGTGCGGGCCTTCGACCCGGTCACCGGCGCGATCGCCTGGGCCTGGGATCTCGGCCGGCCGGAGGGGCAGCAAGCCTTCAAGCCCGGCCCGGACGACGTCCTGACCCGCGGCACGCCGAACGCCTGGGGCGCCTACACGGCCGATCCCGATCTCGGCCTGGTCTACCTGCCGCTGGGCAACGCCACGCCGGACTATTTCGGCGGCAACCGCCGGCCGTTCGACGACGCCTATTCCAGCTCGATCGTCGCGCTCGACATCGAGAGCGGGACGCCGCGCTGGCATTTCCAGACCACGCATCATGATGTCTGGGACATGGACTTGCCGATCGGGCCGTCACTGGTCGATGTGCCCGACGGCCAGGGCGGGACGGTACCGGCGCTGGTGCAGAGCACCAAGCGCGGCGAGTTCTTCATGCTCGACCGGCGCACGGGACAGCCCGTCGCCGCGGTCACCGAGAAGCCGGTGCCGCAGGGCGGCGTGCCGGGCGAGCGGCTGTCCGCGACGCAGCCCTACGCCACCGGCCTGCCGTCGCTGACGCCGGCCGACCTGACCGAGGCCTCGATGTGGGGCGCGACGCCGATCGACCAGCTGGCCTGCCGCATCGCCTTCCGTCGCGCCGCCTATCGGGGCCAGTTCACGCCGCCGCAGCTGCGCGACACCATCGTCTATCCGGCCTTCGACGGGGTGATCGACTGGCACGGCGTCGCGATCGATCCCGAGCGCAAGCTGCTGATCGCCAATGCCAGCTACATCCCCTTCCTGATCGCGCTGCTGCCGCGGGAGCCCTATGAGAAGAACGGCATGGTGCCGCCCTGGAACGGCGAGGGCGACGAGCCGAAGATCGGTGGCGAGTTGGCGCCGCAATACGGCACGCCCTATGTCGGACGGGTGCATCCCTGGCTGAACATTCTCGGCGTGCCCTGCAACCCGCCGCCCTGGGGCACGCTGACCGCGATCGACCTGACGACGCGCCGGATCGTGTGGCAGCACCCGATCGGCACCACCCGCGACACCGGCCCCTTCGGCCTGCACGACAACCTGCCGCTGCCGACCGGCATCTTCAACATCGGCGGCAACATGGTCACGGCGGGCGGGCTGATCTTCATCGGCGCCACCGCCGACGATTATCTCCGCGCCGTCGACGAGGCGACGGGCGAGGTGCTGTGGCGGGCGCGCCTGCCCGCCGGCGGCCAGGCGACGCCGATGTCCTATGCGGTGAACGGCAAGCAGTATGTCGCGATCGCGGCGGGCGGCCACAGCGGCCTGGGCACCCGCACCGGGGACTCTATCGTCGCCTATGCGCTGCCCTGACATCCCCGCTCGAGACCGCCGCGGTGGAACCCGGCGGCGCCGGCAGCCATTGCTCCCTTGACACGATGACCGCCGCGGGAGGCGGAGATGGCTTCGGAGCACGAGGTGCCGGGCCGCCGCGCGCCGGGTCCCATCGACGGGACACCCGGTCAGGAGGACAAGGGCGAGCAGGCGATCGAACGGGCGCAGGATATCAGCCTGGCCCGCGGGCCCGAGCAGGAGGGCTCGCGCTGGACGCTGCCGATTCTCGTCGCACTCCTCGTGCTCGTCGTGATCCTTCTGATCCTGACGCTGACGTGATCCTCAGCCCCAGCGTTCCTTCGTTCGGCCGGATCGCAGCCCGGCCCCGCAATCCACCCAGGCGAGACGGCTTTCCACGCCGTAGTGATAGCCGGGTGGAAAGGCATCCGGCTGGTCGAGCGTGCCGGCGTGCAGCGCGATCTCGTCGCCATGGTCATAGGCGAGGGTGATCGGCGTGCCGCAACGGTCGCAGAAGCCTCGCCGCGCGATCGGCGACGACCGGCGCTCGCTCGGTCGTTCCTCCCCGACCCAGCGCAGGCTTCGCCGCGGGATCCAGGCCAGCACCGCGAAGGCGCTCCCGGTCGAGCGCCGGCACATCGTGCAATGGCAGTAGTGGACCCGCGGCCGGGCCGAGGCCTCATACCGGACGCGGCCGCATAGGCAGCCGCCGGTGACCGGCTCCGTCTCCTGCCCGCCCATCAGGGCAGCAGGTCCTCGATCCGGATCGGCAGGCTGCGGATCCGCCGCCCGGTGGCGTGATAGACGGCGTTGGCGACCGCAGCCGCCGTGCCGACATTGCCGAGCTCGCCCAGACCCTTGATCCCGGCCGGGTTGACGCGGTTGTCCTCCTCCGGGACGAAGATCACCTCGACCTCGGCGACATCGGCATTCACCGGGACCAGGTATTCGGCGATGTCGGTGTTGACGTAGCGGGCGAAGCGCTCGTCAATCTCGGTCTTCTCGTGCAGGGCCGAGCCCAGGCCCCAGATCATGCCGCCCATCAGCTGGCTGCGCGCCGTCCGCGGATTCATGATCCGGCCGGCGGCGAAGGCGCCGACCATGCGCGGCGCCCGGATCTCGCGCGTCCGCGCATGCACCCGGACCTCGACGAATTCCGCGCCGAAGGCGTAGCGCACGAAGTCGCTGCCCTCCGCGCCGCCGGTCAGGGCGGAGGCTCCGCGGTACAGCTTGTCGACCGCCCCGTTCGCCGCGCCCTTGGGGACCGACTCCGCATACTCCTCGATCGCGCCGGCGCCGATCCGGCGGAAGGTGTCCTGCAGGCTCTCGTCCAGGCCGTCCGGCCCCGTCACCCGACCATCGCGCAGCTCGTAGCCGGAGAGATCGTTGCCGCGGCCGGCCAGCGCCCGGAACAGGGTCTCGCGGATGCCGTCGCAGGCCTTGATCACCGCCGAGCAGACGCTGGCGGTCATGTTCGACCCGCCGGCCACCGGAGCGGGCGGCAGATCCGTGTCGCCGAGCACGACATCGACCCGGCCGAGCGGCACGCCCAGGCGCTCCGCCGCCGCCTGTCCGATCACGGTATAGGCGCCGGTGCCGATGTCATGTGCCGCGGTCTGCACCTGCACGCCGCCGTCCGGCAGCAGCCGGACCCGGGCGGAGGCGGCGGCGATCAGGCTCGGGTAGCAGGCGGTGGCGCAGCCCCAGCCGATCAGCCAGTCGTCCTGGCGCATCGATCCGGGACGCGGGTCCCGATCCTTCCAGCCGAAGGCGGCGGCCGCGGCGTCGTAGCACGGCATCAGCGACCGGCTGCTGTAGGGCACGCCCTTGATTGGCTCGGCCCGGGTATCGTTGACCCTGCGCAGCTCCACCGGGTCCATCCGGAGCGCCACGGCCAGCTCGTCCATCGCGCTCTCCAGCGCGAACATGTAGGGCACCTCGGCCGGCGCCCGCATGAAGCCCGGCGTGTTGCGGTCGGCATGGGCGACATGGACGCGGGACCGGATGTTCGGCGCCGCGTACATCCGCGTGGTCGTGTCGGTGCCGGCGACCATGTAGGCGTCGGGACGGGACGTGACCTCCCAGCCCTCATGCACCAGCGCCGTCAGCCGCCCGTCGCGGCCGGCGGCCAGCCGCAGCCGATGCCGGGTCTCCGCCCGATATGTCGTGGTGGTGAAGCCCTGGGTCCGGCTGGTGACCAGCTTGACCGGGCGGCCGACGCGGCGGGCGGCGATCGCGGTCAGGGCCGTGCGCGGGGTCACCGAGGCCTTCGACCCGAAGGCGCCGCCGACGAAGGGGCTGACGACATGGACCTGATCCGGGTCGAGGCCCAGCTGCTGCGCCACGCCGTGCTTGAGCCCGTAGACGATCTGGCTCGGCTCATGGATGGTCAGCCGCGGCCCATCCCAGACGCAGGTGGTGGTGAACAGCTCGATCGGGTTGTGATGCTGCGCCGGCGTCTCGTATTCGGCATCGACGGTGGCGTCGCCGTCCTTCAACGCGCCCTCGGGATCGCCGATGCCGGGATCCTCATGCCCCTTCTTGGCCTCGGTGGCGGGAACCACCTCCAGACCCGGCGCGGCGAAGCCGGCGGTCGGTGCCGGGTCGGCGCGATAGCGCACCGCCACCCGATGCGCCGCGTCCCGCGCCGCCTCCAGCGTCTCGGCCACGACCAGCGCGACGATCTGGCCGTCATGCCAGATCCGGGCGCTGTCGAGCGGCCGGATGGTGGTCGCGGCATAGCCCCCGCCGGTGAACAGCTTCATCGCGGCGACCTGGCCGCCGGCGGTCTCGTGGGTGAGGATGTCGAGCACCCCGGGCACGGCCCGGGCCTCCTCCAGGTCGATTCCGGCGATCTCCCCCTTCGCCACCGCGCTGGTGACCAGCACGGCATGGGCGGGATTCGCGATGGTGGCGTCGGAGGGGTATTTCGCCTCCCCCGTCACCTTGCGGCGACCGTCGATGCGGGGCTCGGGGCGGCCCATATTCTCCTGCGGCTGCGGTGCGGCCTTCGCCATCTCACGCCTCCATCGTTGCGGCCTGCAGCAGGGCCCGCACCAGCGTGCGGCGGCCCAGCTCGACCTTGAACGCGTTGTGCCGGCGCGGCCGGGCGGAGGCGAAGGCCGCCTCCGCCGCGGACCCGGCCGATGCTTCGTCCAGCGGGCGCCCCTTCAGCTCCGCTTCGGCCGCCCGGGCCCGCCAGGGTATCGTCGCCACGCCGCCGAGGCCGATCCGCGCCTCGCGCACCACGCCATCCGCGATGTCGAGGGCGACGGCCGCGGAGGCCAGCGCGAAGGCGTAGGATTCACGATCCCGGATCTTCAGGTACAGGGACCGCCGGGTCCACGGCCCCGCCGGCACGTCGATGGCGGTGATGATCTCGCCCGGCGCCAGGGTGGTCTCGACCTCCGGCCGGGCGTCCGGCAGGCGGTGCAGTTCGGCCACCGGCATGGTGCGGGCGCCGTCGGGCCCGACGATATCGAGCGTGGCGTCCAGCGCGACCAGCGCCTGGGCGAGATCGCCGGGATAGGTCGCGATGCAGGCGTCGCTGGTGCCCAGCACGGCGTGCTGCCGGTTGACGCCCTCCAGCGCGGCGCAGCCCGATCCCGGCACGCGCCTGTTGCAGGCGCTCCAGGATGGGTCGCGGAAATAGGGGCAACGGGTCCGCTGCAGCAGGTTGCCGCCGAGCCGCGCCATGTTGCGCAGTTGCTGGCTGGCGGCGAGGTCCAGGGCCTCGGCTATGACCGGATAGTCGCGGCGCACCTCTTCGTGGGCGGCGACATCCGCCATGCGGGCCATGCCGCCCAGCCGCAGCCCCTGCGCCGTGCTCTCGATCCCGTCTTCGCCGATGCCGGTGATGTCGATCAGCCGTTCCGGCCGCAGCACGTCGAGCTTCATCAGGTCGAGCAGCGTGGTGCCGCCGGCGATGAAGGCCGCGGCAGGCTCGCCGCCGGCGGCCCGGGCGGCGTCGCGGGCGGAGGCCGCCTGGTCATAGAGAAACGGGCGCATGCTCAGGCCTCCATCTCGGCTTTGGCCTGCAGGATCGCGTCAACGATGTTCGGGTAGGCGGCGCAGCGGCAGAGATTGCCGCTCATGAACTCGCGGATCTCGGCCTCGCTGCCGGCATGGCCTTCCTCGACACAGGCCACGGCCGACAGGATCTGGCCGGGGGTACAGTAGCCGCACTGGAAGGCGTCATGGTCGATGAAGGCCTGCTGCATCGGGTGCAGGGCGCCGTCGGCGGCCAGCCCCTCGATCGTGGTGACCGCCCTGCCCTGCGCCATCACTGCCAGGGTGAGGCAGGACAGCACGCGCCGGCCGTCGAGCAGCACGGTGCAGGCGCCGCATTGCCCCTGGTCGCAGCCCTTCTTCGAGCCGGTGAGGCCGACATGCTCCCGCAGCGCGTCGAGGAGCGTCGTCCGGATGTCGAGCGCCACGGTCTGATCCTGCCCGTTGATCCGCAGGCGCATCGGCATCAGGTCGGGGCCGACGCTCGGGGCCGGCACCTCCGCCTGAGCATCGACCGCGGGGGCGGCGCCGCCGAGCGGGACGGCCGCGGCGGCCGACGCGGTCATGCCGAGGAAGGGCCGTCGCTTGACATCGGGCAGGCGGACGGGCTGGCGGTCTGCTTGCATCGCCTCGCTCCAGCTGTGTGGCAGTAGATGGCGCTCCGGGGTCAGGCCGGGCGGCCTCTCCTGTGGCAATGAGCCTGCGATGCCGTGGGTTCCGGTCGGAAGATCCGGCTTGACGGCCGGATCGAAGAGCGCGGCCGCGGCAAGGGCAGGACCTCCGGTAGGACGAGGCGGCGCCCGCTCCGAACCTTCGACGGCGAGACATGGAGCGGGCTCGCCGTCGGAGATCCGGACGCGACTTCGTGGCCGCCGTCGATCGTTCAGGCGGCCTTCCTGTTCAGGCCGCGCTCCGCCAGCTGGTTCAGCAGCTGGTCGGTCTTCTTCTCCTCCTTCAGGGTCTGGTCGAACAGGTCCACGGCATCCTTCATCCCCAGCTGCGCCGCCCAGGCCTTGAGGGTGCCGTAGCGGGAGATCTCGTAGTGCTCGACCGCCTGCGCCGCCGACAGCAGGCCGGCGTCGAGGGCATCGGTGCCCTTGAACTCGTCCATCACCTCGGCCGCCTCGGCGATCAGCCCCTGGATCGCCTCGCAGGGCTTGGCCTGGGGCCGCTTGCCGAGGATCTCGAACACCTGCTCCAGCCGCTGCACCTGGCCGTCGGTCTCGTCGCGATGGGTCTCGAAAGCCTGGACCAGCTCCGGCGTCTTGGTCGCCTTCGCCATCTTGGTCAGGCCGCGGAGGATCTGCTTCTCCGCGTGATAGATGTCCTTGAGCGTCTCGAGGAACAGATCGTCGAGGGTCTTTTCCTTGGTCGCCATGGTCTCTCCTCCGGGTTGAACCGTCGAGGCCAACAGGGTCCGCGTCCGGGCCGTTCCGCTTTCCATCCGCCCCGGAAAAGAATTTGCGGCCGAGCGGAACGGAGACTTCGGCCTCCTCATTGGCGGAATCAGTGATTCCGTTTCAGGAGGCCGACATGGGCCGCGGCATTCTTCTCTGGCTGCTCGGGGTTCCGATCCCGGTGATCATCGTCATCCTGCTGCTGTTCCGCTGAGGGAGGGCAACATGGTCGGCACCTATTCCGAATACTCCGAGCCGCGGGCCGTCGTCCCGGCGGCGGAGTCCGCGGCATCCGGCGTGTCCTGGGGCGCCGTCTTCGCCGGCGCGGCCGTCGCCGCCGCGGTGACCCTGGCGCTGATGGTCCTGGGCACGGGCTTCGGCCTGTCCATCGTCTCGCCCTGGCCAGGCTCTGGCGCGGGCGCCACGACCTTCGCCGTGACCACAGCGATCGGGCTGATCGTCATCCAATGGGTAGCCTCGGCCCTCGGCGGCTATATCACCGGGCGCCTGCGGACACGCTGGACGGGCATCCACACCGACGAGGTGGCCTTCCGCGACACGGCCCATGGCTTTCTCGCCTGGTGCG
>NZ_JANX01000095.1 GCF_000767795.1 Inquilinus limosus MP06
CGCATCCTCGACCGATGCGTCCGGCACCTCGGCCAGGAGCTGTTCGGTCGACGGATCGATGACCGGGATGGGCTTGCGCCCTGCCGGCCACAGCCATTCCCCGCCGATATGCAGGCCGCGGGCGCAGCTCGCCGGATCGAGGCCCGATGCGGGGGAAGGAGGCGCGGCTGCCAACGGCGTTGCGGCGGTCATGGGCGGGGTCCCTTATTCGAGGACGGGGTCGGCTGCCGCAGCGTCCGGATCGCCGCGATAGGCGGCATCGACCAGCCGGCGCATCTCGGCGAGCCCGATCGGGCGCGGATTGTTCTTGATCAGGCGCTCGATGCCGGCCGCCTGCTCGGCGGTCCAGTCCAGCCTGTCGGCGGGCAGGCCGAGGTCGGCGAGGGTCGGCGGGATGCCGATGGCGCCCAGCAGCCGGGTCACCTCGGTGATGGCGGCGTCGGCCAGGGCCGCGCGCGTGAGGCGCCGGCCGTCGATGCCGAGCGCGACGGCGATCTGGGCCATCTCGTCCAGCGCCGCGACGCGGTTGAAGCGCATCACATAGGGCAGGGCGGCCGCGACGCCCAGGCCGTGCGGCGTGTGGGTCAGGGCGCCGACGGGATACTGGATGGCATGCGCCGCCGCCGTGCCGGCGGTGCCGAAGGCGCAGCCCGCGGCCAGCGCCGCCATCATCACGTCGGCCCGCGCATCCTCGTCAGTCCCGTCGCGCCAGGCGCGCTCGAGGCTGCGCCCGAGCAGCCGGATGGCGAGAAGCGCGAAATGGTCGGTCAGCGCGCTCTTGCCGATGAAGACGTGCTGCTGCGTGAGCTCGGCGGAAGGCGGGCGCCGGCCGGCGGTGAACGCCTCGATGGCGTGGGTCAGCGCATCGGCGCCGGCGACCGCGGTCAGGGCCGGCGGGCAGGAGAGGGTGAGGTCGGGGTCGCAGATCGCCGCGGCCGGGATGAGGTGCGGGCTGGAGATGCCGACCTTCAGCATGCGGTCCGGATCGGAGATCACCGCGACCGGCGTCGCTTCCGACCCGGTTCCCGCGGTCGTCGGGACGGCGATAACCGGCAGCACCGGCCCCGGCACCTTGAACTCGCCGTAATAGTCCGGCAGCCGGCCGCCATGGCTGAGCAGCAGGGCGGCGCATTTCGCCATGTCGAGGCAGCTGCCGCCGCCGAGGCCGATGACAAGATCGGGCGCGAAGCCGCGCGCCTCCTCGGCGCAGCCGGCGGCGCTGTCGCGCGGCACGTCCGGCTGCACGCTTCCATGGACGCTGACGGCGAGCCCGGCGGTGCGCAGCCCGTCCAGCACCCGCCCGAATTCGGAGGATGTGGCGAGGCGCTCGTCCGTGCACACCAGCGCCCGCCGCCCGAGGCGGGCGGCGACCGCAGGCAAGGCGTCGCGCTGGCCCTTGCCGAACAGGATCTCCTTGGGCAGCCGGATCGCCGAGAAGGACGTCACGATCGCCTCCATCGATGGACGATGCTGGAACTCGCGTTCGACGAAAATCCTATATCAAATCCTATAGGATATCGTATTGAACGAGGCGGAGGATCGTGCTAGCCCTGTTGCATTGTCAAGGGACAAAGCAGTGCGCAGCCAGAAACCACTCACGTCTCATTCGGCGAACGGTCCGGACGATGGCAGCCCGGTGATCCATCGCGCCGCCAGCCTCGCGGACGAGGTCTACGAGGCGATCTTCGCCCAGCTGATGGCGTTGAGGATTCCCCCCGGCGCCCGCATCACGGTCGACGCCCTGGTGCGCGAGCTGAATGTCTCGCAGACGCCGATCCGCGAGGCGCTCGGCCGCCTGGAAGGCGAAGGCCTTGTGGTCAAGACGCATCTGGTCGGCTACAGCGCCGCCCCCCAAATCTCGCGCCGGCGCTTCACCGAGCTGTACGAGCTGCGCCTGCTGCTCGAGCCCGACGCCGCGTGCCGGGCCGCGGCGGCGATGACGGATGCGGCGCTGCAGGAACTGGCCGATGCGGCGGGGGTGATGTCACGCCCGGATGGCGCGGACGCGCGGGCCCGCTATTCCCAGTTCGCGCGCGAGGACGCGGTGTTCCACGACAAGATCCTCGCGGTCGCAGGCAACGAGCTGATCCGTGAGACGCTGGCGCACCAGCACACCCATTTCCACATCTTCCGCCTGATGTTCCATTCACGCGTGACCGAGGAGGCGCTCGACGAGCACGCGGCGATCCTGGCCGCCTTCTCCCGGCGGGACCCGGACGAGGCCGGGCGGGCCATGCGCGCGCATGTCGAGCGGTCGCGCGACCGCCTGCTGCCGGCGTTCGACTGATGCCGGCCGTGGTCGAGCCTGCCGGTGGGGGAAGGGCGTCGGACCGCTCGGAAAACGCATGGCTCGAACCGGGTTCCCGCGGCCGGATCATGAGATCCGTCGGCAGCGGGCCGATCCGTGATACGCTGGCGGCGAAGGGGGGATAGCGATGGGACAGGTCGACGCCTGCGCTCTGAGCCTGACGAATGTCAGCAAGGCCTATGGCCACGTCAGAGCCCTGCACAACCTGTCGTTCAGCGTCGCGGAAGGCCGCTTCTTCGTGCTGTTCGGGCCCAGCTCGGTCGGCAAGACGACGACGCTGCGCACCATCGCCGGCCTCGTCGCGCCGGACCGCGGCCGGGTCGAGATCTTCGGCCGGGACTGGACGCATGAGCCGATCGCCGGACGCGGCGTGTCGATGGTGTTCCAGTCCTTCGCGCTGTATCCGCATCTCACCGTTTCCCAGAACCTGGCCTATCCGCTGGTCGAGGCGGGCGAGGGACGGGAGGAGATCGGCCGCCGCGTCCGCGAGACGGCGGCGATGCTCCGGCTCGACGCGAAGCTCGACCGCAAACCCGGCACGCTCTCGGGCGGCGAGCAGCAGCGGGTCGCGCTCGGCCGGTCGCTGATCCGGCGCCCCCGGATCCTGCTGCTGGACGAACCGTTGACCAATCTCGACGCCAAGCTGCGGCACGACATGCGCGCCGAGCTGAAGCGGCTGCACCGCCAGTTCGGTCTTACCATCGTCTATGCGACGCCCGACGAGCTAGAGGCGCTGTCGATGGGCGAGGAAATCGCCGTGCTGCGGGATGGCGGCGTGGTGCAGACCGGGATGCCCGACGAGCTCTACGACACCCCGCGGGACCTGTATGTGGCCGGCAAGATCGGCTCGCCCGCCATGAACCTGATCAAGGGCAGGCTGGCCCGCGGCGGCACCGTCATCGACTCCGCGATCGGCCCCCTGGCATGCGCGCGTAAGCTTGGCGCCGCGGAGGCGGGCGAGGAGGCCGTGGTCGGCATCCGGCCGAGCGACATCCGTCTCGCGACCGGCGGCGAAGGCGGCGTGGCGGCGAGCATCGCGATGCTGGAGCCGCTGGGCGACGTCACCGTGATCTCAGTCGCGGCCGGGGGAGAGACGCTCCGGCTGGTGCTGCCGGAAGCGGCGGCGTCGGGCCTGCGGCCCGGCCAGCAGGCCTCGATCGTTCTCGACCCGGCAAAGCTCCACGTCTTCCGGGCCTCGAACGGACAGGCGATCACCTGAGGCAGGAGACCGGACAAAAACAAGAACGCCAATAACACATGGGGAGGAGACCTAAAAATGACGGCAACGACGAAGATCAAGGGTGCAGTGGTGGCGGCGGGCCTGGCCGCTGTGCTGATGGCCGGCGGCGCCGGGTTTGCCTTGGCCGAGGAGGTGACGCTGTCGATGGCGGTGCCCGACTGGCCGCCGACCCGCGTTATGAAGAAATTCTTCGACGAGCAGTACAAGCCGAAATCCGGCAATGTCGTGAAGCTCGATGTCGACTTCATTCCCTGGCCTGATTTCTACACGCGGGTGAACGCCTCGCTCACCTCCGGCGAGCAGAAATACAATTTCATCGTGTCGGACTCGCAGTGGCTGGGTGCGTTCGTCGAGGGCGGCTATTTCCGGAAGATCAACGACCTCCTCGATGCCGATCCCGATTTCAAGAAGGCGTTCATGGAGATCCATCCCAATCCGCTGAACGCCTACGCGACCTATCCCTACAAGTCCGAGAATTATTACGGCTTCCCGCAGTTCCCCGACGTGCTGGTCACCTACGGGCGCAAGGACGTCCTCTGCGACGAGGCCGAGCAGAAGAATTTCATGGCGAAGTATCAGAAGAAGCTGCCCTGCACGGGCGAAGAGATCGACGCCATGACCTGGGATGATTTCCGGAATGTCGGCGAGTTCTTCCGGCGCAAGAAGGGCGAGATGCTGGCCGGCAAGCCGGCCGACGACGATTTCTACGGCATCGCCTTTCAGGCCGGGAAGAGCTACGACTTCTCGTCCATGCAGATCAACGGCCTGATCTGGCAGATGGGCGGCGACATCTGGGACGAAACCCAGGTGCCGAAGGGCCAAGCGGAAGGCGTGGTGAATTCGCCGATCGCGGTCAAGGCGCTGGAGACCTATCTGGCGCTCATCAACTATATGCCGCCGGTGGCCAAGACCGGCACCATGGACATCTTCAAGTCGGACGAGCTGTTCCGCGAAGGCAAGGTGGCCATGAACGTCGACTGGATCGGCCTCGGCGAAGCTTCGCTCGACCCGAAGACCTCGAAGGTCGCGGACAAGCTGGTGTTCGGCCTGATGCCGGGGACCATCGGCGCCGACGGCAAGATGGTCCGCTGGTCCAACATCGGCGGGCAGCCTTTCGTGCTGACCACCTGGACCACCGACGCCCAGATCAAGGAGGCGGTGGACTTCGTGAAATGGTGGCTCTCTCCCGCCATCCAGCACCAGTTCGCTGCGGCCGGCGGCCAATCGGCGATCAAGTCGGTGTATTCGGATCCGAAATACGTGACCTATCGCCCGTGGAACCGGGCATGGGCCGCGTCGCTCGACTGGCAGAAGGACGTATGGCACGTGCCGCAGTTCTTCGAATTGCTGACCGAGCAGCAGGACCAGTTCGACCTGGCGATCACCGGCAAGCAGGACGCCAAGACGACCTTGGACAACATCGCCAAGTTCCAACAGAACCTGCTGACCGAAGCGGGCCTCATCCAGTGACGTGACGCAGGCCGCCGCCGCCGGCCATCCGGACCGGCGGCGGCGGCCCTAGCGCGGCCATGCGGGCCGGATCCGATAAGCAGAATTGCGATCGAGAGCGCCCATGTCAGTGACACCGACCATGTCGGCTCCAGCGGGCCGGACACCACCAGTCTTTCTGGCCCCTTCGGCCGACAATTGGCGGCTGGCCATCGTCCTGGGCGCCGCCGTCTCCATCGCCGCGGTGGCGGCGCTGCCCGCTGTGATCTCCTTCTGGATCGTCGGCGCCATGGCGGCGCTGGTTGCTGCCGCCTTCGCGGTCAACGCCTATCGCCGCCGCTACTATGGCGGGCTGCTGGTGGCGCCGGCCATCGCCGTGCTGTTCACGATGAACATCTTCCCGCTGCTGTGGTCGCTGGGGCTGTCGTTCTTCGCCTACCAGTCGAACCAGCAGTCGATCCGGTTCGTCGGGCTCGGCAACTACATCAAGGTGCTGACCAACGACATCGCCGCGGCCGACAACTGGCACGCGCTGACCAACACCGCCATGTTCGTCGTGCTCACCGTGGCTGCGCAGATGGTGATCGGCTTCCTGCTGGCCATGCTCTTCGCCAAGCAGTTCCCGCTGCGCAAGTATCTCCTGATCCTCGTATTGACGCCGATGATGCTGTCGGTCGTCGCCTCGGGCGTCTTCTTCACCTACTACTACGACCCGACCTTCGGCATCCTCAGCTACGTGATGAACGGCATTACCGACGGCCAGTTCATCCTGATGGACAGCAAGGCCGGCGCGGTGGCGGGCATCGTCTTCGCCGATGCCTGGATGTGGTCGCCCTTCGTCATGCTGCTGGTGCTGGCGGGGCTCGTCTCCGTGCCGAAATACCTCTACGAGGCGGCCGCGATCGACCGCGTCTCCGCCTGGCGGCGCTTCTGGACCATCACCTTCCCCTATATCCGCGGGCTGCTGATGCTGGCGCTGCTGTTCCGCACCATCGAGGCGTTCAAGCTGGCCGACCTCGTCATCCTGCTGACCAAGGGCGGCAACGACACGATGACGATCTCGTATCACCTGATCCGCATCGCCAACGAGCAGAACAAGACCAGCGAGGGGGCGGCGATCTCCTACGTCATGCTGTTCATGGTGATCGTGCTCACCAACCTCTACCTCTATCTCGCCAACCGCAGGAACCGGGAGAGCTGATCCATGGCGTCCGGCCCCTCCATCTGGGAACGCATCGGGTTCCGCCGCAGCCACGGCGTCGCCGAGGCCGGCTGGGGACGCACCCTGGTCGTGGCCGGCGTCAGCCTGCTCTACTTCCTGCCGGTGCTGTTCATCATCTTCACCGCGATCAAGCCGCAGGAGCTGGCGCTGTCGGTGCCGCCGACACTGTCGCCGACCTCGCTGTTCGGCCTGATCCCCGACCGCTTCGTCTTCACCCCGACGCTGGACAATTTCGGCTCGGTGTTCTCGCGGGTCATGACGGCCGGCGGCCTGCCGGAGGCGACCGGCTTCGACCGCTTCTTCTTCAACTCGATCGTGATCGCGACCGTCTCGGTGCTGCTGGCCCTGGTCCTCGGCACGCTCGCCGCCTACGGCTTCTCGCGCTACCCGCTCAAGGGCAACGACACCTACCTGTTCATCATCCTGACCACGCGGATGCTGCCGGCCATCGTCGTCATCATCCCGGTGATCCTGATGTTCCGCGCCGTCGGCCTGTCCGGGTCCTATCCCGGCATCATCCTGCTCTACACCGCCTTCAACCTGGCCTTCACCATCTGGATGATGAAGAGCTTCTTCGACGAGCTGTCGACCGATGTCGAGGACGCCGCCCGCATCGACGGCTCGTCCGAGGTCAAGGTGTTCTGGAAGATCTGCCTGCCGCAGGTCGTCGCCGGCCTGGCCGCGACCTTCGTCTTCGGCCTGATCCTGACCTGGAACGAGTTCCTGTTCGCCCTGCTGCTGACCGGACCCGACACGCGCACCGTGCCGGTGGCGATGAACCAGGCCGTCTCCTCCGGCGGCCGCGGCACCGACTGGACCCTGCTGGCCGCGATCGAGACGCTGTTCCTGATCCCGGTCTTCCTGGTCACCTTCTTCCTGCAGGAGCACCTGCTGCGCGGCGTCACCTTCGGCACGGTCAGGAAATAGCCATGTCGACCATCGAGATCCGCGGAATCACCAAGGCGTTCGGCCCCTTCGTCGCGGTCCGGGACGCCGACCTGTCGGTGGCGGCGGGGGAGGTCGTCTGCCTGCTCGGCCCGTCGGGCTGCGGCAAGACCACGACCCTGCGCATGATCGCGGGGCTGGAGCGGGCGACGGCGGGCGACATCGTCATCGCCGGCCAGCGCATGAACGAGCTGTCGCCGCAGCGGCGCAACATCGCCATGGTGTTCCAGTTCTACGCCCTCTACCCGGCGCTGACGGTCGGCGAGAACATCGCCATGCCGCTGCACCGCGAGGGCATCGGCAAGGCGGAGATCGCCGCCCGTGTCGGCAGGGTGGCCGACATCCTGCATCTGGGCGACGTGCTGGACCGGATGCCGGGCCAGGTCTCGGAGGGCGAGAAGCAGCGCGTCGCCGTCGCCCGCGCCATCGTGCGCGACCCCAACTGCTTCCTGTTCGACGAGCCGCTGTCGCGGCTGGACGTGGAACTGCGCCACGCCATGCGCGGCCAGATCAAGGCTGTCCTGTCCAACCTGTCCAAGGCCACCGTCATCGTCACCCATGACCAGCTCGAGGCCCTGACCATGGCGGACCGCATCGCCATCATGCGCGACGGGCTGATCGAGCAGGTGGGCAGCCCGCATGAGGTCTTCGCCAGGCCGGCCAATGTGTTCGTCGCCAGCTTCATCGGCACGCCGCAGATGAACCTGATCGAGGCGGAGCTCAAGGGCTATGGCAACGGCAAGGCGACGGTCGGCTTCGACCAGCAGGATGTCGATCTTCCCGCCAACCCGGCCGTCGCGGCGCTGGGGCCGGGGCGGGTCACCGTCGGCGTGCGCCCGCGCGCCTTCACCGTGGTGCCCCGGGATACCGCCGGCACCATCGATGCGGTGACCGAACTGATCGAGCCGATGGGCGCCGAGACGCTGATCCATGCCCGGACCAGGGCCGGCGGCGACATCCGGGTGGTCGTCCCGCGCGACCGGAAGGTGACGGTGGGCGAGCCGCTGCGCCTGGTCCCGGACCCCACGCAGACCCACATCTTCGCCGCCGACGGCAAGGCGGTCCGCGCATGAGCCGGCACGACCACAGCCAGGGCGGGCTGTCGCCCGCCGCCGCGCGCAGGCTGGAACACGCGATCATCGGGCTCGGCGTCGTGGCGCTGCTGCTGATCTTCCAGCCCTTCGAGATCGCGCTGTTCACGGCGGGCGGCGTGCTCGTCATCGTGGCGGCGCTGGCGAACAACCTGCTGCCGCTGGCGCAGCCCGGCGTCCCGAAGCGGACCGTGGTCAAGGCCGCGATGATCGTCGCCATGATCTTCTGCCTGGTCCTGCTGGTCGCGATCCTCGCCGCGCATCTCTACGGCCTGTTCTTCCTCAAGCCCCCGGATCCCGGCACCGTCAGCGGCAAGGCCCAGCTGGCCGCCAGGCCCTGGTACATGCACGGCTTCACCTGGACGGTCGCGATCATCGCCGGCGTCCTGGCCTGCCTGCTGATGCTGCAAGGCCGCCGGGCCGGAAGCGAGGAAGGATCCGGCGAGCACAATCCCTCGACATCTCCAGGAGAGTGAACGATGAACCCACGCGAGCAAGCGGCCGCCTTCCACCGGATGCAGCAGCTGATGTCCACGTCGCCGGTGCCCTCCATCTCCACCGAGCTGCTGGTCACGGCGGATGGCGAGCTGAACCGGGAGCTCAACAGCTTCCTGTTCGACCCGCCCTCGGACCCGGCGCTGCTGAGGGGCAAGCGCATCGCCATCTGCTGCACCAACGGCGTGGAGGAGGTGGAGATCCTGGGCGCCCATCGCTGGCTGACCGAGCACGGGGCCACGGTCCACATCGTCTCGCCGCGCATCGGCGAATTCGACCCGACGCTGGGGCTGCGCTTCCCGCCGCAATGCGCCACCCACGTCCTTGCCATCCGGCTGATGGAGAATGCCGGCTGGCTGAAGATCGACCGCTACACCGACGAGGCGAAGGCGGCGGATTACGACGCCGTCCTGCTGCCGGGCGGCTGCTGGAACCCGGATGCGCTGCGCATGGACCCGCACGCCCGGGCCTTCGTCCGCGCCATGGACGAGGCCGGCAAGCCGACCACGGCGATCTGCCACGGCCAATGGGTGATGGTCAGCGCCGGCATCCTCAAGGGCCGGCGCGCCACCGCCGTGTGGAACATCCAGATCGACCTGGAGAATGCCGGCGCCGTCGTGCTCGACGAGCCCTGCGTGGTCGACGGCAACCTGATCACCGCGCGCTTCCCCTACGACCTGCCGCGGCTGGTCCAGGCCATGGTGCAGCAGCTGCTGGCGGCAAAGGGACAGGCATCGGCGGCGCAATAACCGTCGCGGCCGATCTCGCCTGACCAGGCCGGCGACCTCGCCAGGCAAGGGAGGGGGGCGGGGTTCGTCCCGGCTTCTTCCCCGCCGAGATGGCGGCGGGGCGATCACTCCGACGTCGAGCGGATCAGGGTCTCCTTCGCCGAGGCCAGATGCACCCTGTTGGACAGCGCCTCGCGCAGGCTGACGGCGTCGCCCTCGACCGTCACCGTGAGGGAGATGCGGGTTGTCTGAGCTGGAGCGGCCTTCGTAGCTTCCGCTTATGGCGCTCAGTCGACCTCAGAGCCTGCATGCCCCTGCAATCCTGCCCGGCTAGGAGGACCAAGCGGAGCCGAGGTCGTGGTGGAGATGGATTGACGCCCTAATATAGTCGCGATCGCGGTGGATCAGGATCTTCCAACGGAGGTCGTGATGCGCGTGCTTCTCGTCGAGGATGAGCCGGAAATGGCCGCGGTCCTGGCCGCGGCCCTTGCGGTGCGGGATTTCGTCGTCGATCGCGCCGCCTCGCTGGCCGAGGCCGAGGCTGCGGCGCGGTGCGCGGAGTACCGGGCCATCATCGCGGACCGACGCCTGCCGGATGGCGATGGATTGAGTTTGGTGCGTGCCCTCCGCCGGTCGGGCATGGCGGTGCCCGTGATCATGCTGACGGCCCGCGGTGACGTCGGCGACCGGGTTTCCGGCCTCGAGGCCGGCGCCGACGACTATCTCGCCAAGCCCTTCGCCTTCGAGGAGCTGCTGGCCCGGCTGCGCGCCGTGCTGCGGCGGCCGCCGGAGGCGCGGCCGGATTTCGCCCGGCTGGGCCGGCTGGAATTCGACCTGGGCCATCGCGAGGCGCTGGTCGATGGCCGCCCGCTGCCGCTGCGGCGGCGGGAGCTGGCGATCCTGGAGGCCCTGATCCAGCGCCGGGAGCGCGCGGTGCTGCGCGAGACGCTGGAATCCGCCGTCTACGGCCTCGACGACGAGATCCAGTCGAACTCGCTCGATGCCCATATGTCCAGGCTCCGGCGCAAGCTCGCCGAGGCGGATGCCGGGGTCGAGATCCGCAGCATCCGCGGCGTCGGCTATTTGCTGCGGACCACGTCATGAGGTGAGCCCGGCGATGGGGGCGGCCACCCATCGACCGACGTTCCCCACCAGCGGGACCGGGTTTTCCGGTAGTCCGGCTCCGGATCATAGACCTCGACCGGCAACGCCAGGTCGCGCGCGGTGAGAGTGCCGATGGCGGCGCGGAGCCGATAGCCGGCGACCACCTCGTTGCGCCGCGCCTCCACCAGGTTGAGCTGGGCGTTGAGCAGGTTCTGCTGCTCGGTCAGGACGTCGAGGACGGTGCGCGAGCCGACCCGGGCCTCCTGCCGCAGCCCGTCCACCGCCATCATTTCGGACCTGACCGCCACCTGGAACGACGTGATCGCCGCGCGCGCGGTGACCAGGGACTGCCAGGCCTCGACAGCGCTCTGGATCGCCTGGCGCCGCTGGGCCTCGATCTGGATCCGCTTCTGGCCATGGGCATAGCGCGCCTGCCGCACCATCGACTCCTGGTTGCCCTGGGCATACAGCGGAATGGTCAGCTGGGCGACGATCGCCGCGGAATCGATGCGGTTCTGCGCCCCGCCGCCGGACCGCGGGTGCGACACCGTCGAATACTGTCGCTGGATCCGCGCCTGCAGGTCGATCGACGGCAGCAGGGCGCCGAACTGCAGGTCGATGTTGTCGGCCGCGGCGCGCTCGCTGAACAGCGCGGCGACGATGCCCGGATGGTTCGCCTGGGCCTTCCGGATCGCATCCTGCATCGAGGTCGGCAGGCCGGCCGGCACGGCCGGCGTCTCCAGCGTCCCCGGCGGCCGGCCGACGATGCGCTCGAAGATGGCGCGGCCGGTGCGCAGCGTGCCCTCCGCTTCGACGCGGCCGGCGACGGCGCTGGCCAGGCCGGCCTCCGCCTGGCTGACATCGGTCGGGGTCACCTCGCCGACACGGAACCGATCCCGGGTCGCCTGCAATTGCTGGCCCAGCACGGCTTCGTTGCTGCGCCGGACGTCGAGCGCCGCCTGGGCCCGGACCACGTCGGCATAGGCGGTCGCGGCGTCGAGCAGCACCGTCTGCTCGGTGGTGCGGACGACGGCGCGGGTGGCCATGACCGTGTTCTCGGCCTGGTTCACTGCGGCCTGGGTGCGGCCGCCATTGTAGATGTTCTGGTTGACGGTGATGCCGATCGTGGCCGGGTTGACCTCGTGCCACCGTCCGTCCCGGCCGCCCGAGGGCAGGGCGGTGCCGTTGCGCTGCCCGTCGGTCTGCGTGTTGGTGAACTGGCTCTCGATGCTGGCGCTCGCGCTGACCGACGGCCGGTAGCCGGACAGGGCCTGGGCGACGCCCTCGTTGACCGCCTTCAGATTGGCGATATCGGCGGCGAGGTCCGGATTGGTGGCATAGGCCGATGCCAGCGCCTCGGTGATCGGCTGCGCCGAGGCCGTTCCCGCGGCCGGCGACAGTGCGATGACGAGCATCGCCGCCCGGAAGCGGCTCGACCCAACTGCCATGATCGGTTTCATCTCCGTTGTCTCGCATCATCCGGGTTCAGCCGCCCGTCGATGATCAGCTCGGTGCCGGTGACGTAGCGCGCGTCGTCGGAGGCCAGGAACAGCACGCCCTCGGCGATGTCCTGGGGCGTGCCGGAATGGCCCATCCGGACCGAGGTCCGGACGGTCGCCGCCGGCTCTGCCGTGCCGATGATCGGAGCGTCGATCGAAGTCGGGCGGACGGAATTGACCCGGACCCCGTTGCGCGCGCCGACGCATTCGAGCGCCCTCGCCTTGGTCAGCAGCGTGATCTCGCCCTTGCCGGGAGGGCGATAGGGGAAGCGCGGATTGCCCGCGTGACTGTCGGTCAAGGCGACGTTGACGACGGCGCCGCCGCCTGATCGCGCGATGGCCGGAATGGCGTGCTCCAGCCCCAGCGATACCGCCAGGAGGCCGGAGGCCCGCTCCCGCCCCAGATCCGTCCACGCCGCGTCGGCGTGATGGCCGAGGACCGGGATGCCGACGGTGTTGACCAGCACGTGCAGCGCCCCGAACCCGGACCATGCCGCTTCCACGACCTTTCTCCACGAGACCCTGTCGCCGACGTCGTGGCACTGGAATGCGACGCGTCCGCCGGCATCGCGGATCATCACCGCCGTCTCGACCCCGGCCCCCGGATCCTTGTCGGCGACCAGCACCACCGCGCCCTGCTGCGCCAGGGCGAGCGCGCTGGTCCGGCCGATCGGGGACGCCGCCTCCGTCACCAGGACGACCTTTCCCGCCATCCGCCCCGAGACGGTTCTCGTCGCCGCCGGCGGCCGGCGGAACGGCCGGGCGTACCGGCGCCGCGCCCGCGGCCGCTCGTCGGGCGGGGGGAAATACCGCTCATGCATGTCGGGCCTCCTGTCGGGCGGCAGCGGCAGGCTCCGCTGCCGCGCGGTCGGCCTCGGTCACCGAGGTCAGCCGGCCGAGGCGGGGCGCCAGCCAGGCGCGCAGGTCGTCCATCAGCGTGAACACCGCCGGCACCAGCACCAGGCTGAGCGCGGTCGAGGTGACGAGGCCGCCGATCACCGCCGCCGCCATCGGGCCGCGGAAGCCGGCATCGGCGCCGAAGCCCAGCGCCGCCGGCATCATGCCGGCGATCATCGCCAGCGTGGTCATGACGATCGGCCGGGCCCGCACCAGGCAGGCCTGGATCAGCGCCGTGCGCCGGTCGAGACCCGCCCGGCGCCCCTCGATGGCGAAGTCGACCAGCAGGATGGAGTTCTTGGTGACGATGCCCATCAGCATCAGCAGGCCGATCACCGTCGACAGGTCGAGCGCCGCGCCGATGCCGAGCAGCGCCAGGACGGCCCCGATCGCCGACAGCGGCAGCGCCGCCAGGATGGTCACCGGCTGCAGGAAGTCGCGGAACAGCAGCACCAGGACCGCCAGCACCACCAGCAGGCCGGCCACCATCGCCCCGCCGAAGCTGGCGAACATCTCGCCCATCGATTCGGCGTCGCCATAGGCTGGCCGCTCCACCCCCTCGGGCAGCTGCGCCAGCGCGGGCAGCGCCTCGATCGCGGCCAGGGCGGTGCCGAGCGGCACACCGTTCAGATCCGCCTCGACCGAGACCCGGCGGCGACGGTCGAAGCGCTCGACCTCGGCATCGCCGGCGCCGAAGCCGATCCCGGCCACCGAGGTCAGCGGCACGGCCCCCGCGGTCGCCGGCCACGCGCAGCTGGCGCAGCGTCTCGATGTCGGCGCGGGCCGCGCGGTCCAGCGCCACCCGGATCGGCACCTGGCGGTCGCCGAGGTTGAACTTGGCCGAGTTGGCGTCGGTGTCGCCGATCGTGGCGATGCGGGCGACAGTGCCGATCGCCTGGGCCGAGACGCCGAGCCGCGCCGCCTCGTCCGGCCGCGGGCGGATGCGGATCTCCGGCCGCGGCAGCGGTTCGGTCGAGCGGGCATTGGCCAGGACCGGCAGGGCGCGCATCTCGCGCTCCAGCGCCCGGGCGGCGGCGCTCAGCTTCTCCGCATCGTCGCCGGTCAGCACGATCGACACGTCCTTGCCGCCGCTCTCGCCCAGGAAGGCGAATCGGATGTCCGGGATCCGGGACAGCTCGTCCCGGGCCGAACGCTCGAACGCCTTGCGGGTCATCTGGCGCTCGCCGCGCGGCTTGAGCACGATCACCAGGCTGGCCTTGGCGACATCCTCGCTCGAGGCGTTGGCGTCGGCCGCCGCGGCGCCGCCGGCCCCGCCGATGGCGGCGAAGACGTGGTCGACCTCCGGCCGCTGCTGCAGCTCGGCGGCGATGCGCCCGGCCACCGCATCGGTGTCGGCCAGGGTGGCGCCGGGCGGCAGCTCGACCTGCAGGTTCGAGATCCGGCTGTCGCTGTCCGGTAGGAAGCCGGAGGGCAGCAGCGGCACCAGCAGCAGCGACCCGGCGAGGAGGGCGCCGGCCGCGGCCAGGGTGGCGCCGCGGTGGTCGAGCGTCCAGTTCAGCAGCCGGACGTAGTGGCTATCTGGCCGTGACGGCGCGGCACCTGCATCGCCGCCGGCCGCCACCCGCTTCGGCTGCAGCAGATAGGCCGCCATCAGCGGCGTCAGCAGCCGCGCCACCAGCAGCGAGGCGAGCACGGCCACCGCCACGGTCAGGCCGAACTGCTCGAAATACTGGCCCGTGACGCCGCCGATGAAGCTGACCGGCGCGAACACCGCGACGATGGTGAGCGTGGTGGCGACCACGGCGAGGCCGATCGCGTCGGCGGCGTCGATCGCGGCGCGGTACGGCCGCTTGCCGAGATGCAGATGCCGGTCGATGTTCTCGATCTCGACGATCGCGTCGTCGACCAGGATGCCGACCACCAGGGTCAGCGCCAGCAGCGAGATGCTGTTCAGGGTGAAGCCCAGCAGGTCCATCGCCCAGAAGGCCGGCAGGATCGACAGGGGCATGGCCACGGCCGCGATCAGCGTCGCCCGCCAGTCGCGCAGGAACAGGAACACCACCAGCACGGTCAGCAGCGCGCCTTCGACCAGCGCCGCCATTCCCGAATCGTAGCTGTCGCGGGTGTATTCGACGGTCGAGGCGATCTCGCTGATGGTGACGCCCGGCGCGCGGGACTGCAGGTCGGCCAGGCGCGCGGCGACGCCGTCGGCCACCACGGTGTCGCTGGCTCCCTTGGCGCGGTAGACGGCGAAGGCGACCACCGGCTCGCCGTCGAGCCGGGCCAGCGAGCGCTGCTCCCCGGCGCCGTCGGT
>NZ_JANX01000096.1 GCF_000767795.1 Inquilinus limosus MP06
GAGGCGCCGGGCGGCCGGATGCGCCGGCACGCGGATCGCCAGGCTGTCCAGCCCGGCCGAGGCCAGCAGCGACACCGGGGCTGTCCGTCCGCCGCGGCAGCACCAGGGTCAGCGGGCCGGGCCACAGCGTCTCGGCCACGCGCCGGGCGCGGTCGTCGAACAGCACCAGATCCTCGGCCTGCTCGGCATCGGCCAGGTGGCTGATCAACGGGTTGAAGCTGGGCCGCCGCTTGGCCTCGAAGATCGCGGCCACGGCGCGGTCGTCAGTGGCGTCGCCGCCCAGGCCGTAGACCGTCTCGGTCGGGAAGGCGACCAGGCGGCCCTCCCGCAGCAGCGCCGCGGCGCGGGCAATGCCGGCGGGACCGTCGTCGACGATCTCGGTCTTGATCGGATCGGTGCTCTCCATGCCCGCTCTATAGCCCGATCCGGCGCCGCGGACCATGCGCTCGGGGGAAGGCCGCCATCCCGCGGCGGGAGATCTCATGTTGCGCTGCAGCAAAAGCCGGGCGACACTTTCTCGAAACAGCGGGCGCGAAACGGAAGGTGCGAAATGGCCGGTCGGACGATCACCGTGGCGCAGCAGAAGGGCGGGGCCGGCAAGACCACGCTGGTCGCGCATCTCGCCGCCGCCTTCGCCCGCGCCGGCCTCAGGGTCGCCACCGTCGACATCGACCCGCAGGGCAGCCTCAGCCGCTGGGTCGACGCGCGGGGTGCGGATCCAGGCTTCACCCATCTCCGCATCACCGGCTGGCGCGTGCCGGCGGCGGTCGACCGCGCCCGGGCGGCGCATGACCTGGTGCTGATCGACAGCCCGCCGCATGCCGCGTCGGATTCCCGCATCGCGGTGCGGGCGGCGCAGCTCGTCCTGGTGCCGATCCAGCCCAGCCCGATGGACCTGTGGGCGACGCAGCCGACGCTGGACCTGGCGGCGGAGGAGAAGGTGCCGGCCCGGATCGTGCTGAACCGGGTGCCGCCGCGCTCCAAGGTCGCCGACGCGCTGGAGGTCGAGATCGGCCGGCTCGGCATCCCGGTGCTGCCGGCCCGGATCGGCAACCGCACCGGCTTCGCCGCGGCGATGCTGTCCGGCCGCACCCTGGTCGAGACCGCGCCGGCCACCAAGGGGGCGGAGGAGATCGCGGCCCTGGCCGCGGCGCTCCGGGACTGAGGCCGGAGCCCCGTCCCCGGCCGGCTATCCCGTCTCCGGCCGGAACTCGGCCTCCAGCCCGCGCAGCATCTCGACCAGGCGGCGGCGGAAATGCTCGGCGAAGCGGTCGGCGGCGCGGGAGCGAGGCTGGCCGGCGGCGAAGGCCAGGCCGAACTCGTTCCACAGCCGCGGCCGGAACGGGCGGATGGCGATCGGCAGGTCGCGGAAATGGCTGGCCATCAGCGCGTTGACGATGGTGACGCCCAGCCCCTGCGCCGCGAAGGCGCAGGCCGAGCCGACAGAATGGGTCTCGACCTGCACCCGCGGCCGGAACCGGACCTGGCGGAACATCTGGTCGATCTCCGCCCGCGCCGGGCGCTGCCGGCCCAGCAGCACCAGCGGCTCGCCTTCCAGATCCTCGACCGACACCACCGGCTTCTCGGCCAGACGGTGGCCGGCCGGCATGACACAGACGCTGGTGGTGCGGGCGATGGCGATCGTGTCCATCCCGGCCTCGCCGGTCGGCAGCCGGACGAAGCCGAGATCGGCCTGGCGGGTCAGCACCGCCCGCTCGGTCTCGTGATAGGCGCCGGACAGGATCTCCAGCGCGACATTGCCGTGGTCGGCCAGGAACTCGCCGACGATCCGCGGCAGGATGGTCTGCGACATGCTGTGCGGCACGCCGATGCGCAGCAGGATCTGCCCGGAATTGCCGGCCCGCAGCTCGTCGGCCACATGCTGCACCCGCTGCACGCCGTCGACCGCGTTCTCGACCGAATCCAGCAGGCCGATCGCCTCGGGCGTCGGGATCAGCCGGCCCTTCTCGCGGGCGAACAGCTCCAGCCCCAGTTCGGCCTCCAGCTGGGTCAGCAGGCGGCTGACCGCCGATTGCGACAGGTCCAGCCGTGTCGCGGCGGCGGTGGTGGAGCCGCTGCGCATGATCGCCTTGAAGGCCTCGAGCTGCTTGACGTTCATGCTATGCGCGCCGATATCCGCGACACGAAGCACCGGGCCGCGTCTCCGCCGCGCACGAAATGCGCATAGCCTGATGCGGATTCCGCATGATGTTGCGGGCTGCTGTCTGCCACCCCTAGTGTCCCCCTCGCCACGCCGGACCGCCCGGCGGGCCCATCATAAGCGAACAGGGACGCAGATGCGGGAATCGCGCGCGGGGCTGGCCGGGACCCCATGACCGTCTTCATCATTCGGCGGCTGGTGCAGAGCGCCTTCGTGCTGCTGGTCACCTCCGTCCTCGTCTTCCTCGGCGTCTACGCCATCGGCAATCCGATCGAGATCCTGGTGCCGGCCGACGCCTCGCAGGCCGAGATTGCCCAGGCGGTCCAGTCGCTCGGCCTCGACCGGCCGCTGTGGGAACAGTACCTGACCTTCCTCGGCAACGCGCTGCATGGCGATCTCGGCCGCTCCTTCGTGTTCAACCAGCCCTCGATCAGCCTGATCTTTGAGCGGCTGCCGGCGACGCTGGAGCTGGCCTTCATCGCCCTGCTGCTGTCGCTGGTGATCGGCATCCCGCTCGGCGTGCTGTCGGGGCTGAAGGCCGGCAGCCGCTTCGACCGCACGGTGATGACCGGGTCGATCCTCGGCTTCAGCCTGCCGAATTTCTGGCAGGGCATGATGCTGATCATGATCTTCTCGGTCATGCTCGGCTGGCTGCCCTCGACCGGCCGCGGCGCCACCGGCGAGATCCTGGGGCTGCACACCAGCCTCGCCACCTGGGACGGCTTCACCCATCTGATCCTGCCGGCGATCAACCTGTCCCTGTTCAACGTCTCGCTGATCATCCGGCTGACCCGCAGCGGCATGCGCGAGACCCTGCCGCTGGACTTCGTGAAGTTCGCCCGCGCCAAGGGGCTGTCCGAACGGCGGGTGATCTTCGTCCATGTGCTGAAGACCATCCTGATCCCGATCGTCACCGTGGTCGGGATGGAGTTCGGGTCGCTGATCGCCTTCGCCACGGTGACCGAGACCATCTTCGCCTGGCCCGGCGTCGGCAAGCTGATCATCGACAGCATCATGCGGCTCGACCGGCCGGTGATCGTCGCCTACCTGCTGATCGTGGTCGCCATGTTCATCGTCATCAACCTGGTGGTCGACATCCTGTACTCGGTGCTCGACCCCCGCGTCCGGCTGTCCGACGCATGAGCGACATCGCCGCCCCGAAACCCCGCCGGCCGCTGCTCGGCGACGGCATCCTGGCCCAGGCGCTGCGCGGCATCCTGGACAGCAAGGCCGCGACGCTGGCCGCCATCGCCTGTTTGGCGCTGGTCGCGGTCGCCATCCTGGCGCCCTGGATCGCGCCGCAGGATCCCTACGACCTGGCCTCGCTCAGCATCATGGACGGCCGCCTGCCGCCCGGCAGCGAGAGCATGGATGGCTGGACCTATTGGCTGGGCACCGACGCGCAGGGTCGCGACATGCTGTCGGCGATGCTGTACGGGCTGCGCACCAGCCTCGGCGTCGGCATGCTGTCCGGCCTGTTCGCCCTCGCCGTCGGCACCACGCTGGGCCTCGTCGCCGCCTATTTCGGCGGCCGGATCGACACGCTGGTGATGCGCGTGGTCGACCTGATGCTGGGCTTTCCCACCATCCTGGTCGCGCTGATGATGCTGGCCGTGCTGGGGCAGGGGGTGGGCAAGGTCATCCTGGCCCTTGTGGTGGTGCAATGGGCCTATTTCGCCCGCGCCGTCCGCGCCGCGGCGCTGGTCGAGCGCGGCAAGGAGTATGTCGAGGCGGCGCAGTGCCTGGGCTTGAGCCGCGCGCGCATCCTGTTCAGCCACCTGCTGCCGAACTGCCTGCCGCCGGTGATCGTGATCGGCACCATCCAGGTGGCCCATGCGATCGCGGCGGAGGCGACCTTGAGCTTCCTCGGCATCGGCCTTCCGATCACCGAGCCGTCGCTGGGCCTCTTGATCGCCAACGGCTACCAGGTGCTGCTGGCCGGCCTCTACTGGATCAGCGTGTTCCCCGGCCTGCTGCTGCTGGCCCTGATCTTCTCGATCAACATCGTCGGCGACCGCCTGCGCGAGGCGCTGAACCCAAGGCTGCAGAAGTGAGGGCCCGCCCATGACCGCCCCCACGCTCAGCGTCGAGAACCTGCAGACGCATTTCTTCACCAAGGCTGGGGTGGTCCGTGCCGTCGACGGCGTCAGCTTCCGGGTCGACCGCGGCGAGGTGCTGGGCCTAGTCGGCGAATCCGGCTCCGGCAAGTCGATCACCGGCTTCTCGATCCTAGGCCTGGTCGACCCGCCGGGCCGGGTGGTCGGCGGCCGCATTCTGTTCCAGGGCGAGGACCTGGCGGCGCTGCCGGCGGAGCGGCTGCGGCAGCTGCGCGGCAATCGCATCGCCATGATCTTCCAGGACCCGATGATGACCCTGAACCCGGTCCTGCGGGTCGAGACCCAAATGGTCGAGGCGGTGCAGGCGCATGAGCGGGTATCGCGGGCCGAAGCGGTGGCGCGCGCCCGCGATGCGCTGGGCCGGGTCGGCATCCCGTCGCCGGAGGAGCGGCTGCGCGCCTATCCGCACCAGTTCTCCGGCGGCATGCGCCAGCGCGTGGCGATCGCCATCGCCCTGCTGCACAAACCCGATCTGATCATCGCCGACGAGCCCACGACCGCGCTGGACGTCACCATCCAGGCGCAGATCCTGGCCCAGGTGCAGACTTTGTGCCGCGAGACCGGCACGGCGCTGATCTGGGTCAGCCACGACCTCGCCGTGGTGGCCGCTTTGGCCGACCGGATCTGCGTCATGTATGCCGGAAGGGTGGTCGAGACCGGGACGGTCGACGAGGTGATCGACCGGCCGGCGCATCCCTACACCATCGGGCTGATCGGCTCGGTGCCCGGCGACCGGCCGCGCGGCGAAGCGCTGTTCCAGATCCCCGGCATGGCGCCGTCGCCGCTGTCGCTGCCCGAAGGCTGCGCCTTCCGGCCGCGCTGCGGCCATGCCAGCGAGGCCTGCCTCGTGGCGCCGGAGACGACCCGGCGGGGCGACCGCGCCTTCCGCTGCTTCCACCCGCAGTTGGAGACCCTGTCATGACCGCGGCCCCCCTGATCGAGGCCGCCGGCCTGGGCAAGCGCTTCACCAAGCGGCTGGACTATGCCGAGAAGGCGGCGCGCCTGCTGGGCGCGAAGGTCGAGGAGCGGACGGTGCATGCCGTCGACGCGGTCGACCTGGCGATCGCGCCGGGAGAGGTGGTGGGACTGGTCGGCGAATCCGGCTGCGGCAAGTCCACGCTGGGCCGGATGATGGCCGGCATCCTGCCGAAGAGCGACGGCGCCATCCGCTGGCGCGGCCGGGATGTCGACGGGCTGGCCGGCGACGCGGCGCGCGACGCCCGGCTGAAGGCGCAGATGATCTTCCAGGACCCCTTCGCCTCGCTGAACCCGCGCAAGCGGGTGCGCGACATCATCGGCGAGGCGCCGCGGGTGCACGGGCTGGTGCGCCGGCGCGAGGCCGATGGCTACGTCCAGGAGGTGATGCGCCGGGTCGGGCTGGACCCGGCCTATCGCGACCGCTTCCCGCACCAGTTCTCCGGCGGCCAGCGCCAGCGCATCGGCATCGCCCGCGCCCTGGCGGTGAAGCCGGACTTCCTGGTCTGCGACGAATCCATCGCCGCGCTCGACGTCTCGATCCAGGCCCAGATCCTGAACCTGTTCCTGGAGCTGAAGCGCGAACTGGGCCTGACCTACCTGTTCATCAGCCACGATCTGGGCGTGGTCGAGCATATCAGCGACCGGGTGGTGATCATGTATCTCGGCCGGGTGGTCGAGACCGCGGCGACCGCCGAGCTGTTCGCCCGGCCGCAGCATCCCTACACCGTGGCGCTGCTGAACGAGGTGCCGCGCCTCAGCAACCGCAAGCGCAAATTCGAGACGATCAAGGGCGAGATCCCGTCGCCGCTGCACCCGCCCGGCGGCTGCCATTTCCACCCGCGCTGCCCGATGGCGACCGACCGCTGCCGCGTCGAGCGGCCGGCGCTGCGCCCGGTCGTCCCCGGCCACCAGGCCGCCTGCCACCTGATCTGAGGCGCCGAACGCGCCCGCCCAACGAAACAGAGGAGAGTGTGATGTCGATGATGCGGAAGACAGTGGGCGGCGTCGCCCTGGCCCTGGCGCTGAGCGCCGCGAGCTTCGGCGCTGCCTGGGCCGCCGACCTGACCATCGGCACGGCGACCGAGCCTTCCGCCATCGATCCGCAATTCTCGCGCACCGGCAACAACCAGTCGATCTCGCAGCACATGTTCGACCGGCTGGTGCAGACCGACGAGAACCTGCAGGTGCAGCCGGCGCTGGCGCTGTCCTGGACCTCGGTCGACCCGACGACCTGGGAGGTCAAGCTGCGCCCCGGCGTCAAGTTCAGCGACGGGTCGGAGCTGACGGCCGAGGACGTGATCTTCTCGCTGACCCGCGCCAAGTCGGTGCCGAACAGCCCGGCGCCCTTCACCGGCGCGGTCGGCAGCATCGCCGAGATGACCGCCGTCGACCCGCTGACGGTCCGCTTCAAGACCAAGGCGCCGACCCCGCAATTCATCGAGCAGGTCGGCCTCGTCTACATCGTCTCGAAGAAGGCGTCGGAGGGGAAGACCACCAACGACTTCAACTCCGGCGCCGCCGCCATCGGCACCGGCCCGTACGTGTTCAAGGAATGGGTGCCGGGCGACCGGCTGGTGCTGGCGCCGAACCCGCACTACTGGGGCGACAAGCCGGCCTTCGACAACGTCACCATCAAGTTCATCTCGAACAATGCGGCCCGGATCGCGGCGCTGCTGTCCGGCTCCGTCGACCTGATCGACGGCGTGCCGCCGGCCGACGTGGCGACGGTGAACGACAGCGGCAAGGCCAAGGTCTTCTCCACCACCTCCGGCCGGCTGATCTACCTGGCGCTGGATTCGGCGCGGGACCAGAGCCCCTTCGTCACCGGCAAGGACGGCCAGCCGCTGGCGGCCAACCCGCTGAAAGACAAGCGGGTGCGGCTTGCGATCTCCAAGCTGATCAACCGCGACCTGATCATCCAGCGGCTGCTGAACGGCTCCGGCACCCCGGCCGGTCAGATCGTGCCGGAAGGGCTGGGCGGCTATGCGGCCGACGTGAAGCCGGAGGCCTATGACGCCGCCGGCGCCAAGGCGCTGCTGGCAGAGGCCGGCTATGGCGATGGCTTCGGGCTGACGGTGCATTCCTCGAACGATCGCTTCGCCGGCGACGCCGACATCGCCCAGGCGATCGGCCAGATGCTGGCGCGCGGGGGCTTGAAGATCAACGGCGTGGTCACCCAGCCCTACAATGTCTACGCCGGCGCCGCCTCGAAGCAGGAATACAGCGCCTTCATCTTCAGCTTCGGCAACAGCAACAGCAACTCGGCCAACGCCCTGACCAATGTGCTGGCGACCTACGACAAGGATGCCGGCATGGGCGCCTTCAACCGCGCCCGCTACTCGAACCCGGAGTTCGACGCGACGCTGAAGCAGGCGCTGGCGGAGTTCGACGAGGCCAAGCGCAACCAGTTGCTGGAGCAGGCGGCGCGGATCGGCTTCGGCGATGTCGGTATCGTGCCGTTGTACTTCCCGACCGTGCACTGGGCCGCGCGGAACGGCATCAGCTACCGCGCCAACAAGAACGAATGGACCCTCGCCACCTATGCGGAGGCGGCCAAGTGAGCGAGATCCAGGTGCTTCGCGACCAGATGGTGACGGCACGCGACGGCGTGCGTCTGGCGACCGATGTGTACCTGCCGGCCGGCCATCGCATCGGCGTCGATGCGCCGCTGCCGGTGATCCTGGAGCGCACGCCCTACGGCAAGACCGAGCTGTCGCGCTCCGAGATCGGAGTCGGCATGGACGGGCCGATGACCCGGCCGCAGGTGGCGGCGCATTTCGTCCGCGCCGGCTATGCCGTGGTCTACCAGGACTGCCGCGGCCGACACGGCTCCGAGGGGGTGTTCACGAAATACACCTCCGAGGGGCCGGACGGCTTCGACACGGTCGAATGGATCACCGCGCAGCCGTGGTCGAACGGCAAGGTCGGCACCATGGGCCTGTCCTATGCCGCGCACACCCAGTTCGCGCTGGCCTGTCTGAACCCGCCGGGCCTGGCCTGCATGGTGGTGGATTCGGGCGGCTTCTCGAACTCCTACCATTGCGGCATCCGCCAGGGCGGCGCCTTCGAGCTGAAGCAGGCGACCTGGGCCTTCAACCAGGCCAAGGAAAGCCCGGCGGCGCTGGCCGATCCCAAGGTGCTGGCGGCGCTGGAGGCGGAGGACATCCGCGCCTGGTTCGCTGCCATGCCGTGGCGGCCCGGCCATTCGCCGGTGCGCGCCGTGCCGGACTATGAGGCCTATCTGTTCGAGCAATGGACCCACGGCTCCTTCGGCGACTACTGGAAGCAGCTCGGCATCTATGCCGAGGGCTGGTACGACCGCTTCCCGGACGTGCCGATGGTGCTGATGTCCAGCTGGTACGACGCCTATGTTCGCACCACGATGGAGAATTTTGCCGCCCTCGGCGGCCGCACCGCCCCGGTCAAGCTGATCATGGGGCCGTGGCTGCACGGCAACCGCAACACCACCTTCTCGGGCGACACCGAATTCGGGCCGGCGGCGACGATCGACGGCAACGTCACCGCAAGCTGGCTCGACTTCCGTCGCCGCTGGTTCGACCGCTGGCTGAAGGGCGTCGGCAACGGCGCGGAGGCCGAGCCGACGGCGCGGCTGTTCCTGATGGGCGGCGGCAGCGGCCGGCGCACGGCCGAAGGGCGGCTGGACCATGGCGGCCGGTGGATCGCGGCGGCGGACTGGCCGCTGCCCGGCACCGTCTTCACCGACTACCACCTGCATGCCGACGGCCGGCTGGACCCGGCGGCGCCGCAGGCGGCGGAGGCGTCGATCGCCTACCAGTCCGACCCGGCGAACCCGGTGCCGACCATCGGCGGCGCCCTGACCTCCGGCCAGCCGGTGTTCGAGGGCGGCGGCTTCGACCAGACCGAGGGCGAGCGCTTCTTCGGCAGCCGCCGGCCCGGCCTGCCGCTGTCCTCCCGCCCCGACGTGATGGTGTTCGAGACCGGGCCCCTGGCCGAGGACATGGCGGTGGTCGGGCCGATCGAGGTCCGGCTGTTCGTCTCCTCCGACGCGCCGGACACGGATTTCACCGCCAAGCTGATCGACGTGCATCCGCCGACGGCCGACGACCCGAAGGGCTTCGCGCTCAACCTGACCGACGGCATCCTGCGCTGCCGCTACCGCGACAGCTGGGAGAGCCCGTCGCCGCTGGAGCCGGGGCGGGTCTATGCCATCACCATCGAGCCCTTCGCCACCGCCAACCTGTTCAAGGCGGGCCACCGCATCCGGCTCGACATCGCCTCCAGCAACTTCCCGAAATACGACGTCAACCCGAACAGCGGCGAGCCGGAGGGCACCGGCCGGCTGAAGCGGGTGGCGACCAACCGCATCCATCTCGACCGCGCGCACCCGTCGCGGATCGTGCTGCCGGTGGTGCCGGTGGAGAGCCTGGTGTCGCTGCCGAAGCCGGGGGATTGAGGCCGGCGGAGCAAAAGCAAGATGAGTCCCCCCTCCCCCTGCGGGAGGGTAGGGGGAGTGGGGACTAGAATGGAGCCTACTGCAGCATCGCCTCCGGCAAAGGCGAGCCGTGGAACTTCTGGTAGATGTCGTTCAGCTTGCGGTTCTTCAGGTTGGCCGACACCCATTCGTTCAGCTTCTCCATCAGCCGCGGCTCGCCCTTGCGCAGGCCGATGGCGAGATCGAAGGTGCGGATCAGGAACTTCGGCTCGAAAGCGCGGTCCGGTGCTTTCGCCTTGATCTGGTTCACCAGCGTCGCCGAGGTGGCGACGATCTGGGCCTGGCCGGAGACGGCGGCAGTCACCATCGTGGCGTCGTCGTCATAGCGCACCACCTGGAAGCCCTTCTCCGCCGCCAGCTTGGTCAGCTCCGTGTCCTGGGTGGTGCCGCGGGTGACGGTCACGGTCTTGCCCTGCAGGTCCGCCCAGTCCTTGATCGGCGCGTCCTTCGGGGCGCCGATCACCGATTGCAGCGCGGCGTAGGGCTTGGAGAAGTCGATCACCTTCGCCCGCTCCGGTGTCACCGACAGGGTCGAGATGATGATGTCGGCCTTGCCGGTCTGGACATTCGGGATGCGGGTGGCGCCCGTGGTCTGCACGAACTCCAGCTCCAGCCCCCAATCCTGGGCCAGCAGCCGCGCGGTCTCGACGTCGGAGCCGGTGGGCTTCATCTGGTCGTCGATCATGCCCGAGGGCGGGATCGCCAGATCCGTCGCGATCCGGATCTTCTTGGCGGCCATGATGTCGTCCAGCGCGTCCGCATGCGCGGTCAGCGCTCCCAGGCCCAAGGCACAGGCCAGGGCGATCGCCCGGCCCCAGCGGATTGACGGCTGCATCTGCGTCTCCTCCTTGTTTGCGGATGTTCTGGTTGCGCGCCCGGGCTCACAGCTCGTTGGCGACGAACTGCTGCAGCTCCGGCGTTTCGGGGCGGGCCAGGATCTCGGCCGGCCCCTGCTCGTGCACCCGGCCGTGATGCATGAACACGATCCGGTCGGCCACGCGGCGGGCGAAGCCCATCTCATGGGTGACCATGATCATCGTCATGCCGCGCGCGGCCAGGTCCTCCATCACCTTCAGCACCTCGCCCTTCAACTCGGGGTCGAGGGCCGAGGTGACTTCGTCGAACAGCATCACCTTGGGCTGCATCGCCAGCGACCGGGCGATGGCGGCGCGCTGCTGCTGGCCGCCCGACAGCTGCTCGGGATAGGCATCCGCCTTCTCGCCGAGGCCGACCTGGTCCAGCACGCCGCGGGCCAGCTCCCGGGCCTCGGCCCGCGCCACCTTCTTCACCGAGACCGGGGCCAGGGTGATGTTCTGTTCGATCGTCAGGTGCGGGAACAGGTTGTAGCTCTGGAACACGATGCCGACGTCCAGCCGCAGCCGGCGCAGGTCGATCTCCGGGTCGCTGACCTTGTGGTCGCAGACCGTGATCTCGCCGCCGTCGATCGTCTCCAGCCGGTCGATGCAGCGCAGCGCCGTGCTCTTGCCCGAGCCGCTGCGGCCGATCAGGGCCGTGACCTGGCCCTTCCCGACGGCGAAGGACACGCCGTCGAGCACGGTCAGCTCGCCGAAGCTCTTGCGCACGTCCTGCAGCGTCACCATCGCGGTCATCGCGGTCTCTCCCTGATGTCTTTTTGAGGCCCGGTCAGGCGAGGGCCGGCTTCAGCCGCGGCACGCGGCCCGTCCGGCGCTCCAGCCGGCGGCTGAGCAGCGAGATCGGGTAGCACATGGCGAAGTAGAGAACGGCGATCACCATGTAGATCGCGAAGGGCTGGAAGATCGAGTTGTTGACGATCTGCCCGGCCCGGGCCAGCTCGACGAAGCCGACCACCGAGGCCAGCGACGTGTTCTTGATGATCTGCACCATGAAGCCGACAGTGGGCGGCGTGGCCAGGCGGATCGCCTGCGGCAGGATCACCTTGAACAGGCGCTGGGTCCGGCTCAGCGCCAGGCACTCCGCCGCCTCCCATTGCGGCTTCGGCACCGCCTCCAGGCAGCCGCGCCAGATCTCGCCGAGATAGGCGCTGACATAGATCGTCAGCGACACCCCGGCGGCCAGCAGCGGCGGCACCTCGATGCCCAGCGCCGGCAGGCCGAAATAGGTCAGGAACAGCAGCACCAGCAGCGGCGTGCCCTGGATCAGCTGGACGTAGCCGCCGATCGCGGCACGCAGCAGCCGGCTGGGCGCGATGCGGCCGAGGGCGACGCCGAAGCCGACCACGCCGCCGCCGAGCAGCGCCATCAGCGACAGGACCAGGGTCCACAGCGCGCCCTGCAGCAGGAAGTCGAGATGGTTGAGGTTCAGTCCGGTCTGCATGGCGTCCTCGCGGGTCAGAGCGGCGTGCCGAGCCGGCGGCGGCGCGGGAACAGCACCAGCCCGAGCCCCCAGAAGCCGGCCCGCATCAGCAGCGAGAGGGCGATGTAGAGCAGCGCGACGACGATGTAGGTCTCGAAGGCGCGGTAGGTGTCGGACTGGATGAAGTTGGCGACCGCCGTCAGCTCCTCGGCCGAGATCTGGGAGACGACGGAGGAGGCCAGCATCAGCAGCACGAACTGGCTGGTCAGCGCGGGGTACACCCGCTCCATCGCCGGGCGCAGCACCACATGCCAGTAGACCTGCGTCCGCGACAGCCCCAGGCATTCCCCGGCCTCGAGTTGGCCCTTGTGGATCGAATCGAAGCCGGCGCGCATGATCTCGGCGGTGTAGGCACCGACATTGATGGTCAGGGCGATCACCGCCACGGTGACGGCCGGCAGCGACAGGCCCAGGCTGGACAGGCCGAAATAGACGACGAAGATCTGCACCAGGAAAGGCGTGTTCCGGATCGCCTCGACATAGATGCCGCACAGCCGCGACAGCCAGGCCGACCGGCCGCGCCGGCCGATCGCGCACAGCGTGCCCAGCGCGAAGCCCAGCACCGTCGACGCCAGGGCCAGCCGGATGGTCAGCCAGGCGCCGTCCAGGAACATCGGCCAGCGCTCGAGCACGACGGAGAAATCGAGGGACACGCCCATCGCCGGCTCCTCTATCCGCTGCTGGGGGAGGGGGCCTGTCCGCTCATGCGGTCATAGACGCGGAACAGGGCCTGGTTGCCGTTGCCGCCCTCGCCATGGGCGCGGGCGTCGAGATACTGGCTGGTGACCAGCGCCGTGGCGGGCAGGGGCACGGCCTTGCCGTAGGCCAGCTCCTGCACCAGGCGCAGGTCCTTGAGCATCAGGTCGATGCGGAAGCCGGCGCCGGCATCGCCGGAGATCATCGCCGGCCCCAGCCGGTCCAGCATCCAGGACGCGGCGGACCCGCCGAGCAGCACTTCGCGCATCTGCTCCAGGTCGACGCCGCAGGCCCGACCCAGCGCCAGCGCCTCACAGATCGCCTGCAGGTTGATGCCGCAGATCAGCTGGTTGCACAGCTTCACCGTCTGGCCGGCGCCGCTGTCGCCGACATGGGTGATGGTGGTGCCCATGCCGCGCAGCACCGGCAAGGCGCGGTCGAAAGCGGACCGGGCGCCGCCGGCCATGATCGTCAGGGTGGCGGCGCGGGCGCCCTGCGGCCCGCCGGAGACCGGGGCGTCGAGCAGGTCGATGCCGGCGGCGGCGAGGTCGACATGCATCCGCCGCACCGCCTGCGGCGAGATGGTGCTCATGTCGACCACCAGCCGGCCGCGCGGCGGCGCCGCCAGCAGCCCACCGGGGGCGTACACGACCTCCTCGACCTGCGGCGTGTCCGGCAGCATGGTGACGACGATGTCGGCGCCTTCGGCCGCCTCGGCCACGCTGGCGGCGGGGACGGCGCCCTGCGCCGCAAGGGCATCGACCGCGGCCGGCACCACGTCATGGGCCCGCACGGCGTGGCCGGCGCGCAGCAGGTTGGCCGCCATCTCGCGGCCCATGGTGCCGAGGCCGATGAAGCCGACCGTGTGCTGGGGCTCGCCCATGGCTCAGCCCTCCCGCTCCAGCTGCGCCAGCTTGTCGACCCGGCGCTTGAAGTCCTCGCTGGGCTCGAACTCGGCGGCGAGATAGGCGGCGACCAGGTCGCGCGCCAGCCAGGGGCCGACGATCTGGGCGCCGATGCACATGACGTTGACGTCGTCATGCTCGACCGCCTGATGCGCCGAATGCACGTCGTGGCAGACGGCGGCGCGGATGCCGCGGATCTTGTTGGCGGCGATGGCGGCGCCGACGCCGGTGCCGCAGACCATCAGGCCGCGATCGGCCGCCCCGCCGGTGACGGCGGCGCAGACTGCCCGGGCGATGTCCGGGAAGTCGACCGGGTCGGGGGTATGGCTGCCCACATCCGTCACCGCATGGCCGAGGCCCGCGACGAAGTCGGCGATCTCGCGCTTCAGCGGAAAGCCGGCATGGTCGCAGCCGATCACGATCTTCAACACGAGTCTCCTTGTCGGGTGGACCGTCAGCCTTGCGGCCTGGACGTTGTCTCGAAGGCCTTGCGGCGATACTCGTCGCCGATCTCGAAATGGCGGCGCAGCAGCTCGTCCGAGCGCTGCACGTCGCGTGCCACCAGGGCCTCGAAGATCCGGTGGTGGTGGTCGATCAGGAACGACCGGATGCCCGGCACCTTCAGGATCAGCTCGCGCCGCCCGCGATGCGACCGGTGCACCAGGCCGGAGATGGCGGCGTAGACGCTGCGCAAAGTCTCCGACCGTCCGGCCTGGACGATGCCGTTGTGGAAGTCGAAATCGGCCTCGCCGCCCGCCACCGGGTCGTCGATCGTGGCCTCGATCCGCTGCAGCGCCGACCGGATGCGCTCGAAATCCGCCAGGGTGGCGCGGCGGCAGGCCAGGCGCACGGCCTGGCACTCGATCGCGATCCGCGCCTCCATCACGTCGTCGATGGCGTCGGATTGCTGCGCCAGGGCGAAGGTGAAGAACTCGCCCAGGGTCGAGGCGTCCGGCTGGCGCACGATGGTGCCGACCCCGTGCCGGATCTCGACCGCGCCCAGCATCGCCAGCGCCCGCAGCGCCTCGCGCAGCACCGGCCGACCCACGCCCAGCAGGGCCGACAGGTCGCGCTCCGGCAGCAGCCGGTCGCCGGTCTTCAGGGCACCGGACAGCAGCTGCTCGCGCAGGAAGGCGAAGACCTTGGCGTAGCCGCCGGGGGCGTCGTCGGGATCGCGGGTGAGCTTGATGAGGTTGGTCATAGTGTTCTTACCATGGTAAGACCACTTAGCCGACGATGGCGCCGGGAGTCAATCGGGCTGACCCAGCAAACTTCGGACGATCTCCTTCGTCCTATGACGGCTGGAAGGGCGGGCTGGAATCTTTTGAAGGAAATTTTCATCTAGGATTTTCTGTTGATGAAAATTACCGACTCGTACAGCATGGCGTCATGACCGATGCCGCCTTCGTCTCCGCCGTCCTCGGCCGCCTGCGCGGCCGGCTGATCGTCTCCTGCCAGCCGGTGGTGGGCGGGCCGCTC
>NZ_JANX01000097.1 GCF_000767795.1 Inquilinus limosus MP06
TGTTCGTGCCGACGCTGCGGCATCTGGCTGACCGGGTGGCCACCCGGCTGCGCGCCAAGTCCCGCCCCGGCCGGACCGTGACGGTGCGCGTCCGCTTCGCCGACCTGCGCGCCGTCACTCGCTCGGTGACGCTGGACGCCCCGGTCTCCGCCACCACCATCCTGGCCGAGATCGCGGAGGAGCTGGTGCGCGCCGTGCTGGCGGACCATCCGGAGGAACGGTTCATCTCGCTGCTGGCGATCTCCGTCTCGCATCTGGAGCACGAGCCGGCGATGCAGCTGGACCTGCCGCTGGGGCTGGCGGACGAGCGGCGACGGCCGGGCAGCCGCAAGGGCAATGCGCGCTGGCTGGCCGACCGTGCCGTCGACCGCATCCGCGAGCGCTTCGGCTGGGACGCGGTCGGCTACGGCTCGGTCGCGCTCGGCGGCGCCCGTTCCGTCCCCGACGCCTTCCGCGAGCTGGCGGAGAAGGACCTGGGCTAATCCTCCCCGGCCGCGTCGGGCGGGGTGCCGAGGCTGGAGACCCGCGAGTCGAGCTTGCGCAGCAGGCGGCGCAGCAGTTCGCGCTCGCCGGGCTCGAAGGCGGCCATCAGCTCGGCTTCGATCTCCTGCGCCAGCGGCACGATCGAATCGTAGACCCCGCGGCCGGCGGCGGTGAAGTCGAGCTGGATCAGTCGCTGGTCGGCCGGGTGGGTGCCGCGGCTCAGGTAGCCGGCCGCGATCAGCCGGCTGACGGCGCGGCTGACCTTGGCCTTGTCCATCGCCGTGCGCTCGCAGATCTGGTTCGAGGACAGGGGCGCGTAGCGGCCGACCATCGCCATCACCCGCCATTCCGGGATGCTGAGGCCGAAGGCATCGGCATAGCGCCGGGCGAAGGTGCGGCTGACCCGGTTGCTGACCACCGACAGCTCATAGGGCAGGAACGCCTCGAGATCGAACTGCGCCGTCCGCACCGCCTGGTCCCGCATCGCCGGCCTCCCCGCCCGCTTGACATTCGTTTCATATGAAACGAGATTGGTTTTTCCTTCAAGACGATCCGGCCGCCGCGCGACGGGCGCGGCCGACGGAATGTCCGACCATACGCAAGGGCGCGGCGGCGGCAAGCCCGGCGCACGGCAGGGGAGGACTGCCGGAACCAAAGGATGAGGGGAGGATCCATGGCCCAGACGACCTCGATCGCGGAGCGCGTGCGCCTGCTGTTCGCCAGCGCGGTCGGCACCATCATCGAGTGGTACGACTTCTTCATGTTCGCCTTCTGCGCCACGCTCGTCTTCGACAAGGTCTTCTTCCCGGGCGAGGACCCGCTGACCGGCACGCTGCTGAGCCTCGGCACCTTCGCCGTCGGCTTCCTGGCCCGGCCGCTGGGCGGCATCCTGTTCGGCGCGCTAGGCGACCGGATCGGGCGCAAGAACGCGCTGGTGGTCAGCCTGCTGATGATGGGCGCCGCCACCTTCGCCATGGGCCTGCTGCCGACCCATGCTTCCGCCGGGATACTGGCGCCGATCCTGCTGGTCACCCTGCGCGTGCTGCAGGGCATCGCAGTCGGCGGCGAGGCCACCGGCGCGCTCTTGATCGTCGCCGAATCGATGCCCGGCAAGCGGCGCGGCTTCTGGACCAGCTTCCCGATGATCGGTGGCCCGGCCGCCAATGTCCTGGCCGCCGCCACCATCGGCATCCTGACCGCGCGGTACGGCGAGGCCGGTTTCGTCGACTGGGCTTGGCGCCTGCCCTTCCTGTTCTCGATCGTGCTGGTGCTGCTGGGCCTGTGGGTGCGGCGGCGGGTCGAGGAATCGCCGGTCTTCGCCGAGCTGGCGGCGCAGCGCCGCGCGGCGCCGGCGGCGCCGCTGGCCGAGGCCCTGCGCAGCCATTGGCGGCCGATGGGCCAGGTGTTCCTGGTGAAGGCGGCGGAGAACACGCTGTTCTACCTGTTCACCACCTTCTTCCTGGTGCTGGTGGTGCAGTTCCTGAACCTCGCCCGCGGCGTCGGGTCCGACGCGCTGTTCTGGGGCTCGATCCTGGAGGTCGCGGTGATCATGGCAGCCGCGTGGATCTCCGACGTCATCGGCCGACGGCCGGTGATGCTGCTGGGCCTGATCGGCGGCATCGGCGCCGCGGCGCTGCTGTTCACCCTGCCGCCCGGCACGGCGCCGGAAACGGTGCTGCGGGTGACGCTGCTGACCCTGACCTGCCACGGCATCATCGTCGGCAGCATGTCGGCCTGGTTCACCGAACTGTTCCCGACCCGGGTGCGCTACACCGCCATGTCGGTCAGCTACCAGGTCGCCTCGGTGGTCGGCGGGTCGGTGGCGCCGCTGATCGGCACCGCGCTCCTGGGCTGGACCGGCACGCCGCAATCCGTCGCGGTCTACGCCGCGCTGATGGCGGTGCCCGGCATCCTGTGCGTGCTGCTCTCGCGCGAGACCCGCGGCGCCGACCTGGCGGCGGTGGAGGCGGAGGACGTGCCGGCGGCGCCTGTCCTGGCGGAGCGGTCGCGCTGACCCTTAGCCAGCGAGTTCCCGCTCCAGCGCCGCCGCTGCCAGATCCTCCGCCGGGGTGCGCAGGAAGCGGTCGCAGGTCAGCTTCAGGCTGACGATGCCGTGCAGGGTCGCCAGCAGCACCTCGGCCCGCCGGTCCGGCCCCGCCGCGCCGAGATCGGCGAAGGCCTGCACCAGCGCCAGGAAGGCGCGCGTGCCGGGGCCGTCCGGGTCGTCGATCGGCCGGTCCCGGTACAGCGGGTCCAGCAGCTTCGGATCCTCCATCAGGATCAGCCGGTACAGCTCGCGCTGCTCGAGCCCGAAGCCGACGAAGGCCCGGGCCAGCGCCGCCAGCCGTTCGCGCGGATCGGCGATGCCCGCCGCCGGCTCCAGCGCCGTCCACAGCGCCTGATAGCCTTCCAGGCACAGCTCGCGCGCGATCGCGTCGCGGCCGGCGAAATGCAGGTAGATCGTGCCCGGCGCATATTCCACCGCGGCCGCCAGCTTGCGCATGGTCAGCCCCTCGAATCCCTCGCGCAGCGCGATCTCGCGCGCCGCGTCCAGGATGCGCCCGCGCAGCGCCGCCCTGTCGCGCGCCCGTCTTTCCATCGTGCCCATGCCGGATGCTGGCCGATTGACCTCGCCGCCGTCAACGCGGTAGATGAACGCCGTTCAGTGAACATTGTTCATTAACAGATCGACGTTCATGGGAGCCGTCCGGATGAGTGGGATCGCGTTGTTCGGCGCCGCCGGCGCCATCGGCCGCAGCATCGCCGCGGCGCTGCGGACGGAAGGCCGGCCGTATCGGGTGGTCGGCCGGTCGCGCCCGGCGCTGGAGCGGGAGTTCGGCGCCGACCCGCTGGCCGAAATCGCGACCTGGGACCCCGACGACCCGGCCTCGGTCCGCGCCGCCGCCCGCGGCATGGACATGATCGTGCATCTGGTCGGCGTGCCCTATCACCAGTTCCGGCTGCATCCGGTGGTGATGCGCCAGGTGCTGGACGGCGCCGTGGCCGAGGGCGTGGCCCGGCTGGCTGCTGGTCGGCACGGTCTATCCCTATGGCCGCCCGCGCACCCGGCCGGTGCGCGAGGATCATCCGCGCGAGCCGCACACTTTCAAGGCCGGATGCGCAAGGCGCAGGAGGATCTGGTGCTGGAGGCGGACGCCGCCGGCCGGATCCGCGGCGCGGTGCTGCGCCTGCCGGACTTCTACGGCCCGGGGGTGGATCGCAGCCTGCTGCACGACCTGTTCCGGGCCGCGGCGACGGGCCGGCGGGCCAAGCTGGTCGGCCCGATCGACCGGCCGCATGAATTCGCCTTCGTCCCCGATATCGGCCCGGTGGTCACAAGCTTGGCGGCGCGGGAGGAGGCCTGGGGCCGGGTCTGGCACCTGGCCGGCCCCGGCACCATCACCCAGCGCGAGGCGGCGGCGCTGGCCTTCGCCGCCGCCGGCCGCACGCCGAGACTGATGGTCGCCGGCAAGACCATGCTGCGCCTGGCCGGGCTGTTCGACCCGCTGATGCGCGAGCTGGTCGAGATGCACTACCTGCAGACCGACCCGGTGATCATGGACGACAGCGCGCTGCAGGCCCTGATCGGCCCGATCCGCAAGACGCCCTATGCCGAGGGCATCCGCCGCTGCGTCAAGGCCGCGGCGGCCGCCTGAGCGGAGGCCCAGCCGACCGCGTCAGGGCAGCCGCCGGGCCTTCAGGATCGGGATCGGTGAGGCCAGGCGGTCATCGGCCTCGGCCTCGGCGAAGATCGTCCGCACCACATCCATGCCGTCGACCACCTGGCCGAAGGCGGCGAAGCCCTGGCCGTCGGGGTTGCGGCGGCCGCCGAAATCCAGCCCCGGTTGGTCGCCGATGCAGATGAAGAAGGCATTGCTGGCCGTCCCGGGCGCCAGCCGCGCCATCGACAGCGTGCCATCCTTGTGCCGCAGCCCGGTGACGCTGGTCGGCTCATGCGCGATCGGCGGCAGGGGCGGCGGCGCGTCGTCATTGCCGTCGGGGGCGCGCCAGCCGAACTGGATCACCTCGATCTTGGCGGGCACGGTGTCGGGCTGATTGGCCATCGAGACGATGCGATAGACGGACTGGTTGTCGAGCAGCCCCCGGTCGACATAGGCCAGGAAGTCGGCGGCGGAGAGCGGGGCGCGGTCGGGATAGACCTCGACCGTGAAATCCCCCAGCGCGGTCGAGACCACGACCCGCGGAACCGCTGGGGTCGCAGCCCATCCCGGCGCCGCCGCCAGCGGCAGCGCCGCGAGCCCGGCCAGGACCGTGCGCCGGGCCGGCCCCGCGGCATCGTCCGGCCGATCGTTCGAACGGGTCATATCCTCCCCCCTGCGGCAGAGATGATGGTCACCGCAGTTGGATCGAGCGGCGGCCGGCGGTCAAGCCCACCCAGGCCCGCCTACAGCCCCCGCGCCCGGTCGCGCAGCACGAATTTCTGGATCTTGCCGGTCGAGGTCTTGGGCAGGTCGCCGAACACAACGGTCTTCGGGCATTTGAAATGCGCCAGGTGCCGGCGGCTGAAGGCGATGATCTCCGCCGCCGTCGCCTCGGCGCCCGGCCGCAGGGTGACGAAGGCGCAGGGGGTCTCGCCCCATTTGTCGTCCGGCCGCGCCACCACCGCCGCCTCCAGCACCGCCGGGTGGCGATACAGCACGCCCTCGACCTCGATGGTCGAGATGTTCTCGCCGCCGGAGATGATGATGTCCTTCGACCGGTCCTTCAGCTCGATATAGCCGTCCGGGTGCATGACGCCGAGGTCGCCGGTGTGGAACCAGCCGCCGGCGAAAGCCTTCTGCGTGGCCGACGGGTTCTTCAGATATCCTTTCATGGTGATGTTGCCGCGCATGAACACCTCGCCCAGCGTCTCGCCGTCGGGCGGCACCGGGGTCAGGGTTTCGGGGTCGGACACCATCAGCCCTTCCTGCACCACATAGGGCAGGCCCTGGCGCGACTTCAGCCGCGCCTGCTCCTCCGGCGGCAGCGCGTCCCATTCCGGCTTCCAGTCGCAGACCACCGCGGGGCCGTAGACCTCGGTCAGGCCGTAGACATGGGTGACCTCGATGCCGAGCCGGGCCATGCCCTCCAGCACCGCCGCGGGCGGCGGCGAGGCGGCGGTCATCATCTGCACCGCCTGCGGGAAGTCGCGCCGCTCCCCGGCCGGGGCGTTCAGCAGCATGCCCATGACGATCGGCGCGCCGCAGAGATGGGTGACGCCGTGGTCGGCGATGGCGGCGTAGATCTCCCGCGCCGCCACCCGGCGCAGGCAGACATGGGTGCCGGCCATCGCCGTGATCGTCCAGGGAAAGCACCAGCCGTTGCAGTGGAACATCGGCAGGGTCCAGAGATAGACCGGATGGTGCGGCATCCCCCAGGTCACGACATTGCCGAGCGCGTTCAGATAGGCGCCGCGGTGATGGGTCACCACGCCCTTCGGGTCGCCGGTGGTGCCGGAGGTGTAGCCGAGCGCGATCGCGTCCCATTCGTCGCCGGGCATCACGCCCGCCCAGGCCGGGTCGCCCTCGGCCAGGAGATCCTCATAGGTCAGGCCGCCGACCGCCTCCCCCGCCACCGCCGGGTCGACGATGTCGACCACCGGCGGCGGATTGTCGAGCTGCGCCAGCGCCGCCCGCACCACCGGGCCGTATTCGCGGTCGGCCAGCAGGATCCGGGTTTCGGAATGGCGCAGCTGGAAGGCGATGGCCGCGGCGTCGAGCCGGGTGTTGAGGGCGCAGAGCACCGCGCCGGCCATCGGCACGCCATAGGTCGCCTCGAACGCCTCCGGGATGTTCGGCGCCATTACCGCCACCGTGTCGTTCTTGCCGACGCCGCGGCCGGCAAGGGCCGAGGCCAGGCGGCGACACCGCTCCGCCGTCTCGCGCCAGCTCCGCTTCACCTCGCCATAGATCACGGCCGTCCGGTCGGGATGGGCCAGGGCCGTCCGGCCGAGGAAGGAGATCGGCGTCAGCGGCACGTGATTGGCCGGGTTGCGGTCGAGATCGGTGTCGTAAGCGTGCGGCATCGGCGGGCCCCCTGGTGCGGAGACATTCTGGCATCGCCGAGCGTCCAGCGGAACGGCGGGATCGGGCTCCGCCGGCCGCGGCCGGCGGTGGCCGGAACGCGACACCCGCAGCCCCTCGCCCTGCCGGCTCGACGGCGTTACGCTTGCGACAAACAGGGGAGGACGCCATGGGTGCCTATGCCGAGGCCTATCGCCGCGCGCTCGACGACCCCGAGGGGTTCTGGGGCGAGGCCGCCGCCGCGATCGACTGGGACCGGCGTTGGGACCGGGTGCTGGACGACAGCAACGCGCCCCTTTACCGCTGGTTCTCAGGCGGGCGGCTGAACACCTGCCACAACACCCTGGACCGCCACGTCGCCGCCGGCCATGGCGACCGCGTCGCCCTGATCCATGACAGCCCGGTCACCGGCACGGTGCGGCGCTTCACCTATGCCGAGCTGACCGACCGCGTCGCCCGCTTCGCCGGCGCGATGCGGGCCCTGGGCGTCGGCCCCGGCGACCGGGTGATCGTCTACATGCCGATGGTGCCCGAGGCGGTCATCGCCATGCTGGCCTGCGCCCGGCTGGGTGCGGTGCATTCGGTCGTGTTCGGCGGCTTCGCCGCGCCCGAGCTGGCGTCGCGGATCGACGACTGCACGCCGAAGCTGGTCGTCTCCGCCTCCTGCGGCATCGAAGTGACGCGGGTGATCGCCTACAAGCCGCTGCTCGACGCCGCCCTCGGCCTGGCCAAGCACAAGGTGCCGGCGACGGTGGTGCTGCAGCGGCCGCAATGCGAGGCGGCGATGACTTCCGGACGCGACCATGACTGGGCGGCGCTGGAGGAGGCTGCCGAGCCGGCGGCCTGCGTGCCGGTGGCGGCGACCGACCCGCTCTACATCCTCTACACCTCCGGCACCACCGGGCAGCCCAAGGGCATCGTCCGCGACAATGGCGGCCATGCCGTGGCCCTGGCCTGGACCATGGGCGCGGTCTACGGCGTGAAAGCCGGCGAGGTGTACTGGGCGGCCTCGGACATCGGCTGGGCGGTCGGCCATTCCTACATCGTCTACGCCCCGCTGCTGGCCGGCTGCACCACGGTGCTGTACGAGGGCAAGCCGGTCGGCACGCCCGATGCCGGCGCCTTCTGGCGGGTGATCGCCGACCACGGCGTCAGCGTGCTGTTCACCGCCCCCACCGCCTTCCGCGCGATCAAGCGCGAGGACCCGCAGGGAAAGCTGCTGGCCAGGCACGACCTGTCGCGGTTCCGCGCCCTGTTCCTGGCCGGCGAGCGCTGCGACCCGGACACGCTGAGCTGGGCCCAGGAACTGCTGGGCGTGCCGGTGGTCGACCATTGGTGGCAGACCGAGACCGGCTGGCCGATCTGCGCCGACCCGCTGGGGCTGGAGCCGATGCCGGTGAAGCCGGGATCGCCGACCCGGCCGATGCCGGGCTGGGACGTGCGCGTGCTGGGGCCGGACGGGCGGGGCCTGGCCGCCGGCGAGATCGGCGATCTGGTCTGCCGCCTGCCGATGCCGCCCGGCGCGGCCCCCACCCTGTGGCAGGCCGAGGCACGGTTCCACAGCGCCTATCTGACGGCCCATCCCGGCTTCTACACCACCGGCGACGCCGGCTATATCGACGGGGACGGCTATGTCTTCGTGATGAGCCGGACCGACGACGTCATCAACGTCGCCGGGCACCGCCTGTCGACCGGGCAGATCGAGGAGGTGCTGGCCAGCCACCCGGATGTGGCGGAATGCGCCGTGATCGGTGCGGCGGACGAGCTGAAGGGCCAGGTGCCGCTGGGCTTCCTGGTGCTGAAGGCGGGGGTGGCGCGGCCGCACGAGACCATCCTGGCCGAGGCGGTGCAGCGGGTCCGCGACGGCATCGGCCCGGTCGCCGCCTTCAAGACGGCGATGATCGTCGACCGCCTGCCGAAGACCCGTTCGGGCAAGATCCTGCGCGGGACGATGGCCCGAATCGCCGATTCGCTGCCCTTCGCCGTGCCGGCGACGATCGACGACCCGGCGATTCTCGATGAAATCCGCGTGACGCTTCGGCGGATGGGGTATGGCCGCGGGTAACGTTCCGCTTTCATCCGATCTAAAGCCCGGACGGCAACCCCCCATAAATATTACATTTTTAAGATCATTTAGCGCTCTTGCTGTTCCGGAGTGCCCGCCGGAACCGGCCGAACAACTGAAAACCCTTCAAAACAAAGGGTTTTTCTGACCCAAACGAGTGCTTGACGTCGCGGCAAAATGGCTCTTATCGTCGCGCAATGCTCGAGTTGAGCAGGCGAGGCTTCAAAAAACGAGGGCCGCAGAAAGCGGCCCTCTTTTTTGTCTCTCCACTCCGGAGACGGGGCGCTGCCGCGGCGGCGGCGCCCCATCCCGAAGCCATCAGGCCGGGAGCCGTCAGGCGGCGATCTGCTTCGGCGCCTCGCTCGGGCCGACGGCGATCTTCACGGTGCGGGGCTTCTGCGCCTCCGGCACCTCGCGGACCAGTTCGATATTGAGCAGGCCGTTCACGAGGGTCGCGCCGCTGACCTTGATGTAGTCGGCGAGCTGGAAGCGCCGCTCGAAGGCCCGGCCGGCAATGCCGCGATGCAGGAAGACCCGGCTCTTCTCCTCCTCGTCGGAGGTCGCCTTGGCCCGGACGGTCAGGGTGTTCTCGGAGGTCACGACCTCGAGGTCGTCCTCGCCGAAGCCCGCCACCGCCATGGTGATGCGGTAGGAATCCTCACCGGTCTTCTCGATGTTGTAGGGCGGATAGGCCGGCGCCGCGGTATCGAACTGCAGCGCGGAATCGAGAAGCCGCGACATGCGGTCGATGCCGATGGTCGAGCGGAACAGCGGGGACAGGTCAAGAGTACGCATGGATATCCTCCTTTGAGCGATACCTGGGCGACGCACCATCATGGTCGCGCCGCGGTTTGCGATCGTGGCGACCCCGGCTGGGCGCCGCCACGAAACTGTATCTGGGGAGGATGAAACCCGGTTCAAGGGGCGCCGCGCGGCGCCCCCGCCGGCCGGAACCGCCGGCTGAACCTCCGGTTACTGCGCGGTCCAGCCGCCGTCGACCGACACGCTGGTGCCGGTGATCTGCTCGGCCGCGTCCGAGCACAGGAAGGCCACCGTGCCGCCCAGCTGCTCCGGCGTCACGAAGGTCATCGACGGCTGCTTCTCGCCCAGCAGCTGCCGGGACGCCTCCTCCTGGCTGATCCCCTTCTCCGCCGCGATGGCGCTGATCTGCTTCTCCACCAGCGGCGTGCGCACCCAGCCCGGGCAGACGGCGTTGCAGGTGATGCCGTTGCCGGCATTCTCCAGCCCCACCACCTTGGTCAGCCCGATCAGCCCGTGCTTGGCCGCGACATAGGCGGCCTTGTGCGTCGACGCCACCAGGCCATGGGCGGAGGCGATGTTGATGATCCGGCCCCAGCCCTGCCGCTTCATCACCGGCACCGCCGCGGCGATGCCGTGGAACGCCGCCGACAGGTTGATGGCGATGATCGCGTCCCACTTTTCGGCCGGGAACTCCTCCACCGGCGCCGTGAACTGGATGCCGGCGTTGTTCACCAGGATATCGACCCGGCCGAGCTGCTCGACCGTGGCGGCGATCAGCCCGCGCACCGCGTCGCCCTTCGACATGTCGGCGCCGTTATAGACCGCGCGCACCCCGTGCTCGCGCTCGATGCCGCTGCGGATCGCCTCGATCTCGCCGGCGTCGCCGAAGCCGTTCAGCACGATGTCCGCGCCCTGGCCGGTCAGCACACGGGCGATGCCAAGCCCGATGCCGCTGGTCGATCCGGTGACGATCGCTACCTTGCCCTTCAACATGGGTCCGTTCCTTACGATGACGGGAGGGTGGAGTCTTCGTGGGCGCTCACTGTCTCAGCGCTTGAACAGCGCATCCGCGGCCGACCGATGGCTCTGCTTGCCGGCGATCACGCCGCGGGCGCGGGCGATCTCGGCCTCGAGCTCGGCGACATACTCCTCCAGCTCGGCGACCGACAGGCCGTCCAGCGGCTTCGGCGGCGCCTTGCGCTGGCGCGGTTCGAGATCTTCCGGATCCATCGGCCATCTCCTTCGGCAGCGGATGGACAATCCTCGCGGGCGGCGCGAGGATCGGCAAGCCCGGAGCGTGAGCCCCGGAGCGCCTTCACTGTCGACGGGCGACCTTAGGCCGCTCCATCCGACGCCCGGATGACGGCTGCATGACATTTCGGCCATCATCCGGCCCTCCCCGTAGACAGGGCAGACCCGATGACCAGCGTGCTTCCCGAGACCATGACCGCGATCGTGATCGAGGCCCCCGGCGGGCCTGAGGTACTGAAGCCGGCGACATTGCCGGTGCCGGCCCCTGGGGCCGGGGAGATCCTGGTCAAGGTCGAGGCCGCCGGCGTGAACCGGCCCGACGTGCTGCAGCGCCGCGGCATGTACAACCCGCCGCCGGGCGCGAGCCCGCTGCCGGGGCTGGAGGTCGCCGGCACCGTCGCCGCCCTTGGCCCCGATGTCTCGGGCTGGAGCGTCGGCGACCCGGTCTGCGCCCTGGTCGCCGGCGGCGGCTATGCCGAATACTGCGTCGCCCCGGCGCCGCAATGCCTGCCGGTGCCGAAGGGCCTGTCCGCGGCCGAGGCGGCGGGACTGCCGGAGACCTTCTTCACCGTCTGGACCAACGTGGTCGACCGCGGCCGGCTGCAGCCGGGCGAGCGCTTCCTGGTGCATGGCGGGTCGAGCGGCATCGGCACCACCGCGATCCAGCTGGCCAAGGCCCGCGGCGCCACCGTCTTCGCCACCGCCGGCAGCGCCGAGAAGTGCCGCGCCTGCCTCGACCTCGGCGCCGATGTCGCCATCGATTACCGCGAGCAGGACTTCCTGGCCGTCGTGAAGGACAAGACCGGCGGTCGCGGCGTCGACCTGATCCTCGACATGGTCGGCGGCGACTATGTGGCCCGCAACATCGATGCCCTGGCGGTGGACGGACGGCAGGTCAGCATCGCCTTCCTCAAGGGCTCGAAGGTCGAGATCGACCTGCAGAAGGTGATGGCCAAGCGGCTGACCCTGACCGGATCGACCCTGCGGCCGCGCAGCGTGGCCGAGAAGGGCGCCATCGCCGCGGCGCTGAAGGCCGAGGCCTGGCCGCTGATCGAAGCCGGGCGGATCAGGCCGGTGATCCACGCCACCTTCCCGCTGGCCCGCGCGTCCGAGGCCCATGCGCTGATGGAATCGAGCGCGCATGTCGGCAAGATCGTACTCCTCGCTTGACTTGCGGGCGCGACATCCCTAGGTCCAGCACCGTGGGCGGCGCCGCGCCGACCCCGCTCCCCTCCCTTCAGCGCGAGTGCGAGAGAGGACAGGCCGGCCCCGGCCGGTCGCGGCGGGATCGCTTTGCGCAGAGGAGACCGACAGGATGAACAAGCAACCGCTGATGCCGAAGGCGACCGCCGTCTGGCTCGTCGAGAACACATCGCTGAGCTTCGACCAGATCTCCGCCTTCTGCGGGCTGCATGAGCTGGAGATCCGGGCGATCGCCGATGGCGAGGTCGCGATCGGCATGGTCGGGCTGGACCCGATCGTCAACGGCCAGCTGACCCAGGCCGAGATCGACCGGTGCCAGGCCGATCCCAGCGCCCGCCTGCGCATGGCGGTGTCGGACATGCCGCAGCCGGTCGCCCGCTCCAAGGGTCCGCGCTACACGCCGGTGACCAAGCGCGGCGACAAGCCGGATGCCATCGCCTATCTGCTGAAGGAGCATCCGGAGCTGTCGGATGCGCAGATCTGCAAGCTGATCGGCACCACCAAGCCGACCATCCAGGCGATCCGCGACAAGAGCCACTGGAATTCGCCGAACCTGAAGCCGCGCAGCCCGGTGATGCTGGGTCTTTGTTCCTATATGGAATTGGATGCGGCCCTGACCAAAGCCCGCGCCAACCTGCCGCCGGGCGCGATTCCGACCCCCACCGTCAGCTTCGACGAAGAGGTCGAGGAGAGCCAGGACGACTGAGGCCCGACTCGGGGGGCACACCAAACCAAAAGGGCGGCGCCCCCCGGCACCGCCCTTGAAACTTGGAGAACCGTAACCGGTTCGTCAGGCGTGACTCAAGCGAGCCATCTCATCCTTCAGTCTCAGCTTTTCCTTTTTCAGCCGGACGATCTCGATCTCGTCGGGTTGGGCGCGATGGATCGCCTCTTCCAGTGTGCGATCCAGGGCGGCGTGCTTTGTCCGAAGCGCTTCGATACGCTCTGCAACGGCCATCTCTCGCTCCTCTATTGAAAGCTGGACAGTGGTTCAGCCCCTCCTTTTTCCGATATGTTACGCCCCGATGTCGGCTGCAAGTCAACGAGGCTTCTATTCCTGATCCCTCGGCGAGACATTCGGTCGCCCTCCCCGTCGCAGCGTTTCCCGCGACATGAAATTTCCTTAACGACGCGGTTTCCGACTCCTCTTGCCGCTCCGCTCGGCTAGTCTTGTGCACTGCACAATAGCGAGGATGCAGTGCGATGGATGCCGAGACCGTGCGGAAGACCGCCTTCGCCATGCCGCTGACCAGCCCGGCCTTTCCGCCCGGGCCTTACCGCTTCGTCGACCGCCAGTACTTCATCATCCGCTACCGCACCGACCCGGAGGCGCTGCGCCGGGTGGTGCCGGAGCCGCTGGAGATCGTCGAGCCCGTAGTGAATTACGAGTTCATCCGCATGCCGGATTCGACCGGCTTCGGCGACTATACCGAGAGTGGCCAAGTGATCCCGGTGCGCTACCAGGGCCAGGCCGGCGGCTACACCCACCAGATGTTCCTGAACGACCACCCGCCGATCGCCGGCGGGCGCGAGCTGTGGGGCTTTCCGAAGAAGCTGGCCCAGCCGACCCTGGCGGTGGAGACCGATACGCTGGTCGGCACGCTGAACTACGGCTCGATCCGCATCGCCACCGGCACCATGGGCTACAAGCACCGCACCCTGGACCTGGCGGCCGAGGCCAGGGGTCTGGCGGCGCCGAACTTCCTCCTGAAGATCATCCCGCATGTCGACGGCAGCCCGCGGATCTGCGAGCTGGTGCGCTACTATCTCGAGGACATCACAATCAAGGGCGCCTGGACCGGCCCGGCGGCTTTGGACCTGTACCCGCATGCCCTGGCGCCGATCGCCGAGCTGCCGGTGCTGGAGGTGCTGTCGGCCAAGCATCTGGTCGCCGACCTGACGCTCGGCCTCGGCTCGGTCGTGCACGACTATCTCGCCTGAAGGGTGGGGGAGAAGGCTGAATGCGTGGCGTGAAACGGAAGCAGGCGCGCGGCGCCCCGGGGCAGGTCGAGCGGCCGCCCTATGACGTCGTGGCCCTGGTGCTGCAGGGCGGCGGCGCACTCGGCGCCTACCAGGCCGGCGTCTATGAGGGGCTGCACGAGGCCGGCATCCGCCCGACCTGGCTGGCCGGCATCTCGATCGGCGCGCTCAACACCGCGGTGATCGCCGGATCGCCGGAGGCGGAGCGGGTGGACCGGCTGCGCGAGTTCTGGGAGACGATCTGCGCCACGCCGGTCGAATGGCCGGCGGGCGAGGGGCTGGCCGAGTCGCTGCCCTTCGCCTTCGACCTCCGGTCGGCCCACAACGCGGCCGCGGCGATGCGGGCGCTGTTCCAGGGCCAGCCCGGCTTCTTCAAGCCGCGCTTCCCGCCGCCCTTCCTGTCGCCCTTCGGCGGCGACGCCGCCACCAGCTTCTACGACACCAGCCCGCTGCGCGACACGCTGCTGCGGCTGGTCGATTTCGACCGGCTGAACTCCGGCGAGACCCGGGTCAGCGTCGGCGCGGTCAATGTCCGCAGCGGCAACTTCGTCTATTTCGACACGGCCGAGCGCCGGCTGGGGCCGGAGCATTTCATGGCCTCCGGCGCGCTGCCGCCCGGCTTCCCGGCGATCGAGATCGACGGTGAGTTCTACTGGGACGGCGGCGTGGTCTCGAACACGCCCCTGTCCTATGTGCTGTCGACCGAGCCGCGGCGCGACACGCTGACCTTCCAGGTCGACCTGTGGTCGGCCAAGGGCCGGCTGCCGGACGACCTGATGGAGGTGAACAGCCGGCAGAAGGACATCCAGTATTCCAGCCGCACCCGGGCCATCACGACCTACATGACGCAGATGCAGAAGATGCGCCGGGCGCTGCAGCGGGTGATGGACCGGCTGCCGGAGGAGGCGAAGCAGGAGCCGGAGATGAAGGCGATCGCCGAGCTGGCCTGCGAGCGCGCCTACAACATCGTGCACCTGATCTACCAGTCGAAGGCCTATGAGGGCCATTCCAAGGACTATGAGTTCGGCCCGGACGCGATGCGCGAGCACTGGCAGAGCGGCCTGGACGACATCCGCCGCACCCTGGCCGACCCGCACCGGCTGGACCGCCCTCCGGTGGAGGACGGCGTCGTCACCCACGACGTGCACCGGCAGGATCGCTAGCGGCCCCTCCAGCTTGCGGACCCCGCCGCATCGGCGATACTGCTGGCGGACGGCAGGGGGATGACGATGGACGGTCGGGTCACGGCACTGTGGCGCTATCCGGTCAGCTCGCTCGGCGGCGAGCGGCTGGAGGCCTGCGCCGTCGACGCGACCGGGCT
>NZ_JANX01000098.1 GCF_000767795.1 Inquilinus limosus MP06
GGCGCCGGGCTTCTTCTGGTGCGCCGGCCAGGGCGGCTACGGCTTCCAGACCGCGCCGGCCATGGCCCGGCTGGGCGCGGCGCTGCTGCGCGGCGACCCGGTGCCCGAGGATCTGGCGCGGCTGGGCGTCACCGCCGCCGCCCTTGCCCCCGGCCGGTTCCGGACCGGTCCCGACCCGAAGGAGGCGCAACCGTGAAGATCTTCATCGCCGCCCTGATCACCGAGACCAACACCTTCTCGCCGCTGCCGACCGGCGCCGCGAGCTTCTATTCGCCGGAGACCTACCGGCGGCGCGACGCCAGCCTGGACGACACGGCGGCCGAGACGATCTGCCAGAAGACCTGGCGCCGCCTGGCCGAACGCGACGGGCACGAGGTGGTCGAGAGCGTCACCGCCATTGCCCAGCCGGCCGGCACCACCATCCGGTCGCTCTACGAAAGCCTGCGCGACGACATTCTGGACGACCTGCGCCGGGCCGGGCCGGTCGACGTGGTGCTGCTGCTGATGCACGGCGCCATGGTGGCCGACGGCTATGACGACTGCGAGGGCGACACCGCGGCGCGGGTGCGCGCCATCGTCGGCCCGGGCGTGCCGATCGGGATGGAGCTGGACCTGCACTGCCACCTGACCGACCGGATGATCGAGGCCTGCACCGCGATCATCGGCTTCAAGGAATACCCGCACACCGACATGGAGCCGCGGGCGGAAGAGCTGTACGCGCTGTGCCTGCGCGCGAAGCGCGGCGAGATCCGGCCGGTGATGGCGCTGCATGACTGCCGCATGATCGGCATGTGGCGCACCCCGGTGGAGCCGATGCGCGGCTTCGTCGACCGCATGCAGGCGCTGGAGGGGCGCGACGGCATCCTGTCGGTCACCTTCGGCCACGGCTTCCCCTGGGGCGATGTCGAGGATGTCGGCGCGCGCATGCTGGTGGTGGCCGATGGCGACCGCGACCGGGCGCAGCGTCTGGCCGAGGATCTGAGCCGTGAGATCTGGGACCTGCGCCACGCCACGGCGACGCCGCACGACACGGTGGACGAGGCGCTGGACCATGCGCTGGCGGCGCCGCGCGGCCCGGTGGTGCTGGCCGATGTCGCCGACAATGCCGGCGGCGGCGCGCCCGGCGACAGCACCTTCATCCTGCGCCGGATCATCGACCGCGGCATCGGCAACGTGGTCAGCGGCTGCTACTGGGACCCGCAGGCTGTGGCGCTGTGCGAGGAGGCCGGCGAAGGGGCCACCTTCGACCTGCGCATCGGCGGCAAATGCGGTCCGGCCTCGGGCGACCCGGTCGACCTGCGGGTCACGGTCAAGCGGGTGCTGTCGGAGCTGCACCAGACCGGGCTGAGCGAGGACTGGGCGCCGCTGGGCCGCGGCGTCTGGGTGCAGGCGGCGAACGAGGTCGACCTGGTGCTGGTGACGCTGCGCAGCCAGACCTTCGCCCCCGACGCCTTCACCGCCTTCGGCATCGACCCGGCGCGCAAGGCGATCGTCGTGGTGAAGTCGACCCAGCATTTCCATGCCGGCTTCGCCCCGATCGCGGCCGAGATCCGCTACGTCACCACGCCGGGCGCCATCCCGCCCAGCTACGGCGACATCCCCTACACCAAGCGCCGCCTGCCCTTCTGGCCGCGGGTCGAGGATCCCTTCGCCTGACGCGCCCGGCGATCGCTTGACAGGGGAAATCCGGATCTCTCAGAGTTCAAAAAATTAGCGTTTAAGAAAAATCTGCCGTGAGCCCGATACCGGGGCGGCGGCGACGCGCAAGCAGGGAGAGCATGATGGCGAAGCTGACGCTGCGGCTGGCCGCCGCGGCCGCACTGGCGATGTCGGCAGGGGCCGCGCCGGCCGCGGCGAAGACGCTGGTCTACTGCTCGGAGGCCAGCCCCGAGAGCTTCAACCCGATGTTCGCCAGCGCCGATTCCACCATGGATGCGGTGGCGCGGACGATCTATGACCGGCTGGTCCGGTTCAAGCCCGGCACCACCGAGGTCGAGCCGTCGCTGGCCGAGCGGTGGGAGGTGTCGGATGACGGCCGCACCTACACCTTCCATCTGCGGCCGGGCGTGGCGTTTGAGCCGAATGCCGCCTTCACCCCGACCCGGCCGCTGACTGCCGACGACGTCGTCTACTCCTTCGACCGGCAATGGCGGGCCGACAACCCGTTCCACGCCCTCGGCGGCTCCGGCTATCAGTATTTCGAGGCGCTGGGCCTGGGGCCGATGCTGCAGTCGATCGACAGGGTCGACGACCTGACCGTGCGCTTCACCCTGAAGGCGCCGAACGCCACCTTCCTGGCGACCGTCGCCCTCGACTTCGCATCGATCCAGTCGCTGGAGATGGCGCAGGCGATGGTCGCCAAGGGCACGCCCGAGGTGCTGGACCAGACGCCGGTCGGCACCGGCCCCTTCGTGCTGCAGGCCTATGACCCGGATTCCCGCATCCGCTTCAAGGCCAACCCGCATTACTGGGACGGCAAGCCGCCGATCGACAATCTGGTGTTCGACATCACGCCGGACGCGACCGTGCGCGTGTCCAAGCTGCAGGCCGGGGAATGTCAGATCACAACCCAGCCCCTGGCCACGGCGGTGCCGCAGCTGAAGCAGGACCCGAATATCGAGGTGCTGCAGCGGCCGGGCGACAATCTCGGCTATCTCGGCTTCAACATCGCGAAGACGCCGCTGGGCGATGTCCGCGTGCGGCGCGCCTTGGCCATGGCGATCAACCGCCCGGCGATCGTCGACGCCGTGTACCAGGGGGCCGGCACGCTGGTGAACTCCGCGCTGTCGCCGGTCGAATGGGGCGCGGCGAAGGACCTCAAGGGCTATCCCTACGACCCCAAGGCCGCCAAGGCGCTGCTGGCCGAGGCCGGATACCCAAATGGCTTCTCCCTGTCGCTCTGGGCCATGCCGGTGTCGCGCCCCTACAACCCCGACGCCCGCCGCATGGCCGAGATGATCCAGGCCGACTGGGCCGCGATCGGGGTGAAGGCCGAGATCGTCAGCATGGAATGGGGTGCCTATCTCACCCGCACCCAGGCGGGCGAGCACGACGCCCTGCTGCTGGGCGGCACCAGCGACAATGGCGACCCGGACAACACCCTGACCTTCGTCCTGGCCTGCAGCGACCAGAACCGCATGAAGTGGTGCGACAAGCCGTTCGACGACCTGCTGAACCAGGCGCGGGCCAGCACCGACCAGGCCAAGCGGACGGAGCTGTACGTCAAGGCCCAGCACATCGTCGAGGAGCAGGTGCCGCTGGTGCCGATCGCCAGCTCGATCGTCTCGATGCCGATCCGCAAGGGCGTGCTGAACTATGTGCTCGACCCGTTCGGGCGCCAGAGCTTCGCCAAGCTCGACCTGGCGGAGTGACGCAGCGATGGCTGGAGATCTGCAGGCACGGCTGCAGCGCATCCTCGATGCCTTCGTGGCCAAGGGTATCGTCGGGGCCTCCGCCGCGGTGACGGCGCGCGGCGGCGTCCCCGTCACCGCCACGGCCGGCCTGGCCGACCGCGAGCAGGGCATCCCGGTCGGCCCGGCGCATCTGTTCAAGAACGGCAGCTGCACCAAGACCTTCGTCGCCGCCACGCTGATGCGGCTGGCCCGGGCGGGCACGCTGCGGCTGGACGACCCGGCGGCGCGCTGGCTTCCGGACCTGCCGAAGGGCGACCGGATCCGCGTGCGCGATCTGGTCAACCACCGCAGCGGCCTGCCGGAGTTCGAGTTCGACATGCCGATGACGCCCGGCCGCCACTGGACGCCGCGAGAGATCGTCGAGCTGGCGTTCCGGGTGCGGCCGCAGGACGAGCCGCGCCGCGTCGCCAGCTACAGCAACACCGGCTACGTCCTGGCCGGAATGGTGATCGAGGCCGCGACCGGCGACAGCCTGGCCGGCCAGGTCCGCCATGAGGTGCTGCGGCCGCTCGGGCTGGCCGACAGCTTCTGCGCCGCCGGCGAGGCCTTCCCGGAGGAGCGGTTGGCGCGGGGCTACTATCACCGCCCGCCGCCGGCGGGCCCTGCCCTGTCGCTGGCGCAGGGCGGGGAGATGTGGGCCCTGGACGGGATCCTGCCCTATGCGGATGAACTGCAGGACTCCACCACGCTGTTCCCGTTCACCGGCGCCTATGCCGCCGGCGACATGGTGTCGACGCCGCGGGACATGGCGCTGTTCCTGGACGGGCTGTTCGGCGGCGGCCTGTTCGAAGCCGAATGGCTGGCGCAGATGGCCGATGACCGCTGGCCGGTCGGCTTCCCCGGAACCCGGATGCGGGAGACGGGGGCCGGGCTGTTCCTGTCGGCCTATGCCGGCCGCCAGACCTTCGGTCACCAGGGCAGCATCCCCGGCTACGTCTCGGTGATGCAGCACCATCGCGACAGCGGCACCAGCGCCGTGCTGCTGACCAACACCGGATCCGGCAACCGGCTGAGCTTCCAGGCCTCCGGCCTGCACGAGGCGTTCGACCGGATCCTGGAGGCGGCGCTGACCTGAGAGAGCGTTTGGAAATGCACCTGGCGTGGCCGTCTCTGACGGCGGCGTTCAGCCCGGCTTCCGCCACTCCATGACATAGCAGTAGGGCGCGCGCCGGTGCCGCGCCGCCGTGTCCGGATCAGCGCCGGCCGTGGCCTGCGGCTCGGCGAAATGGGTCAGCACCAGCCCCTGCCCCAGCAGCGCCGCCATGTAGCGGCCGAGCGGACGGTGCCAGTTGTGGATGCGGATGCCGCGCCAGCTGGTCCAGTACATCCGCTCATCCAGATAGCGGTCGACCGGGAAATGCAGCGGCCGGCCGGCATCGTCGCGGACCCAATGCGCCTGCTCGCCGGCGGCGGTGGCGAAGCTGGACAGGTTGGCGATCAGCAGCGTGCCGCCCGGTCGCAGCACCCGCGCCATCTCCGCCGCCGCGGCGTCGAGGTCGGGGATGTCGATCAGCGTCAGGTAGCTGACCACCAGGTCGAAGGCGCCGGCGTCGAAGGGCAGCCGCTCGGCCCGGCCTTCGCGATAGTCGCCCTCGGGATCCAGCTCGCGCGCCCGCTGCAGCAGCGCCGCGGTCGGGTCGAGGCCGACCGGCCGGATGCCGTGGCCGCGCAGCATGCGGCAGAACCGGCCCTCGCCGCAGCCGACATCGAGCGCCGTGGCGAAGCCACGCCCTGCCACCCGGTCGATCATCACCGGGTCGAGCACGAAGCGCCGCGTGAAGTCGCCGTGGTCGCCCATATCGGCGATCCAGGCGCCCGCCGATTCGTCCCAGCCATTGTCCATGTCGAAGCCCCTCCTCCCTGATGCGCGCCGCACTCTACCGGCGGGCGGCAGCCGCGTCAGGCGGAAACCCCGATCTCCTACGGAGCAGCCAGCCGCCGCATCACGACATCGAGCGCCGGCCACGGCGGCCCCTGGCGTATGGTCCTGAGGAGTTCGTGGCCCACTCGTCGCCCGTTCGGGAACTGGTCGCTTGCACCCCATCGCCACGCCGCGACCATCGCGAGAACGAGGGCGCGGCACTCGCCGAGCAGGTCTTTATCGACGTCCGGATAGAACTCGGCGACCTCTTCGGGCACATGGGCGAGATCGAATTCGACCGGCCCGCGGCAGCACGTCTCCAGGTCGATGAGCAGCGGCCCATCCTTCGTGCCGAGAACATTGCCCGGGTGCGGCTCGCCGTGCAGCAACTGCTCCGTGGCGCTGCGGCCGGCGATCGTTCGTCTCAGGCTGCTGAGCGTGCTGCCGAGAAGCTCGCGGTCCGCGTCGGCGAGCGTCGGAGTTCGGTCACGGTTCGCCACCAGCTGCTGAGCGTCCGCGACCCGATCCGTGAAATGCGGCGTGGCGATGTCGAGCTTGCGCATGCCGGCATGCAGCCGCCTGAGCGCCTTCGCGTAGTCGGCCGGCGTCACCCCGTGAGCCGCCACAGACGCGTAGTAGGTCCACAGCGTCACCACGAAGCCGTCTCGCTCATAGGCGCGCGGCGCCGCGCGCGGCTCGAGCGCAGCCACTGGACTCCCTGTCTCGGCAAGCCGTTGGGCAAGCTCGATTTCGAACCGCGCCACCTGCTGCGCCAGGGGCGCCACCCGAGCCAGGACGTCGCAAGGCAGCAGGCGCACGGCGAGCTTGTTCGAATTCTGCAGAACGACCGCATCGTCGACCGTCAGGCCAAGCGCCGAGGCGATCGACATGGCCGCGGCCACCGCACGCGAAACCTCAGCTGCCTGCAAGGGAAGGCTCCGTCTGCACCGACTCGGGTGAGGGTTACTCCGCGCGGGCCGGCCTCACATCCGGATGATGATGTCGATCTCCGGCGGCCGGAAGCCCTGCGGCGAGACCACCACCCGGTCGCCGATGCGCTGGAAGCCCAGCGTCACCCGGTGCGGCCCGACCGCCAGCGCCTCGACCGTCAGGCTCTCGATGCCGATCGGCAGCCGCGGGCGGTCGACGGTGATGCGGCTGCGCAGCCCGTCGACCCGGATGCCGAGACAGCCCTGCAGCATCATGAACACCGCGCCCGAGGCCCAGGCCTGCGGCAGGCAGGCGACCGGATAGGCGATCGGCTTCTCGCCGCGCACCCGCGGGAAGCCGCAGAACAGCTCCGGCAGCCGCATGTCGAAGTTCACTGCGGTCTCGAACAGCCCGCTGAGCAGCCGGACCACGCCGTCGCGCTCGCCGTAGCGGGCCAGGCCGGCGGCGCAGAGCGCCCCGTCATGCGGCCAGACCGAGCCGTTGTGATAGGACATCGGGTTGAAGTTGGCCTCGCCGCGGGCCAGCGTCCGTATGCCCCAGCCCGAGTTGAACGGCGTGTCCAGCAGGTGGCGCGTGACGCTGGCCGCCCGGTCCGGCACCGGCAGGCCGCAATACAGCAGATGGCCGGCGTTGGAGGCGCGCACCCGGCACGGCTCGCCATGGCCGTCCAGCGCCAGGGCGTAGAAGCCCTGATCCTCCATCCAGAACCGGTCCTCGACCGCGACGCGCAGCGCCTCCGCCCGCACCCGCCACCGCGTTGCCTCATCGTCCAGCCCGCGCTGCGCCGCGAAGTCGCCCATGGTGCGAAGGGCGGCGAAGGCATAGCCCTGCACCTCGACCAGCGCGATCGGCCCGTCCGGGAATCGGCCATCGGCGTGGAATACGGAATCGTGGCTGTCCTTCCAGCCCTGGTTGGACAGGCCCTTCTCCGAGCTGCGGGCATAATCGAGGAAGCCGCCGCTGTTGCCGTCGCACCGCTGCTCGACCCAGGCGATGGCGCGCAGCAGCGCCGGCCACAGCTCGTCGATCAGCGCCATGTCGCCGGTGCGGCTGGCATAGGCGCCGGCCAGCATGACGAAGAGCGGTGTGGTGTCGACGCCGCCGTAATATTCGGCGAAGGGGAGTTCGCCCAGCGCGACCATCTCGCCGCGCCGCGCCTCATGCATGATCTTGCCGGGCTGGGCGTCCTTGAAGGCCGACTCCTCCCGCGCCTGGCGGGACGCGAGGAAGCGCAGCACGCCCTGCGCCAGCGCCGGGCTCAGCCACAGCGTCTGCAGCGCGGTGATGATCGCGTCGCGGCCGAAGGTGGTGGAGAACCAGGGGATGCCGGCATAGGGGTACGGCCCGGTCGACAGCTCGGTGACCAGCAGCGACAGGTCGGCGCGCGACTTGTCGACCCAGTCGTTGAACAGGCGGCCGGAGCTGCGCAGCACCGTGCCGTGGCGCGACAGGGTCCGCATCCGCCGGCGCGCCCGGGCGCAGGCCCGGCGGAATCGGGCCCGGCCCGGCGCCTCCCCCGCCTCGTCCGGCCCGACCTCGACATAGAGGTCGACCGCGCCATGGCCCGGCAGCTGGAACCGGAACTCGGCGGTGCCGCCATCGAGGCGCTGCGGCGTCTCGGAGAAGCGGATCACCGCCCGGCGGCCGACCTTGTCGAGGCCGGTATAGCCCAGCATCACCGTGTCGCCGCCGACCTCCGGCGCCGCCAGCCGGCCGCGCCGCAGCCTTGTGGCGCCGCGCACCTCGAACATGTCGCGGAAATCGGCGCCGAAATGGATCGCGACCGGGACCTGGACCTCGCTTTGGCCGAAATTCTCGACCCGGACCTGTTGGTACAGCCGGCCGTCCCACAGCAGCATCGACCGCTGCAGATGGATCGCGCCCTCGGGCAGTCCCTCATCGCCCAGCGGCGACGGCGTCCGGTTGGTGGCATGGCTGGTGAAGACGGCATTGTCCTGGCTCAGCCCCGCCCCCAGCAGCGACGGCAGCCGGCCGCCGAGCAGGATGACGGAGCGGGACAGGATGCGGGTGTCGTTGTGGAACAGCCCGTCATCCTCGCCGGCAATGTTGCCGAGCGCGTCGGCCACCAGGAAGGTGTCGCCATGCTTCAGCGAATACATGCGCAGCGGCACGCGCCGGGCCGAGAGGTCGGGCGGCGGCGGAGTCTCCGGCACTGGCTCTGCCGGAATCAGCTCAGGCCGGCTCATTCCGCCGCCACCAGGGTCGGAACCCTCAGCGCCGGGGCCACACCGCCGTCGCCGGCCAGGCGGCCGTACAGATCGAGATAGCGCTCGGCCATCACCCGGCTGGAGAAGCGCCGCTCGAAGGCGCTTCGGATCGTGCCGCGATCCAGCTCCGGCAGGCGGGCGACCGCCTCCACCGCCTCGTCCATCGAGCGGACGATGAAGCCGGTCTCGCCGCTGTCGACCACCTCCGGCACCGAGCCGCAGTTCCAGGCCACCACCGGCGTGCCGCAGGCCATCGCCTCGATCATCACCAGGCCGAAGGGCTCGGGCCAGTCGATCGGGAACAGGAGGCCCGCGGCGTTGCCCAGGAACGCCGCCTTGTCGGCATCGCCGATCTCGCCTATGAACTCGACCAGCGGGTCGGACAGCAAGGGCTCGATCGTCTCCTTGAAATAGACCCGGTCGGCGCCGTCGACCTTGGCGGCGATGCGCAGCCTGCGGCCCGAGCGGCGGGCGATCTCGATCGCCCGGTCCGGCCGCTTCTCCGGCGAGATCCGGCCCAGGAAGGCCAGGTAGTCGCCGCGCGGCGCCGCGGCCGGCCGGAACAGGTCCTCGGCCATGCCGTGATGCACCGTGGCTACCCAGCCGGCATCCGCCAGCGGCGCGCGCTGCGAGTCCGAGATCGAGACCAGCGGATAGTCCGGAAAACGGCGATAGACCTCCGGCAGGTCCTTCAGGTCCAGCCGCCCATGCAGCGTGGTGACGGTGCGGTGGGCGATGTCCTCGAACAGCGGGAAATGGATCAGGTCGACATGGAAATGGAGGATGTCGAACTCCGCCGCCCGCCGCCGCACCTCGTGCAGCATCGTCAGATGCGCGGCGTAGTCGGATTTCAGCGGGGTGGGGTCCAGCCGGAACGCCTGGTCGCGCATCGGCACCAGCCCGGCCCGGGTGTGCGCGTCGGCGCTGGAGAACAGGGTGACGTCATGGCCGAGGTCGACGAGCGCGTCGGACAGATGGGCGACGATCCGCTCCGTCCCGCCGTACAGCCTGGGCGGCACGGCTTCATAGAGCGGGGCGATCTGGGCGATTTTCATCGTCAAGCCTGGCAATGGAGGAACGGCGGTGAACAGCGATCGCCGCAACCGGAATGCGGTGCGGCGCGGCCCGTTGCGGGCGGCGTGGACGGGACGGCGGAAGGAGACCGTGCGCGGCTAGAGCCGCGCGTCCGCCCTCCCCTTCCCGGCGGACGGCCGGGGCGCCGCGGACACGGGCCATTCGACCTGGCCCCGGTGGGCGACCCGGCTGGGCGGATAGGCCTCGCGCAAAACGTCGGCGACGACGGTGTTGGCGAAATCCGGCGACGCTTCCGGATGGGCGCGGCGGACGACCTCCAGCGCCGTCTCGCAGGCGCTCCACTCATCCGCCCCGGCCTCGCGGCTGGAGCGGTAGGCGGCGAGCACGCGCAGGCTGATCGACGAGGCGGATCGGCTCATGCAGTTGGTCCTTTCCCTGTCAGGCCCCGTTGCCGGGACGTGCGATGCCGGGCCTCGCCGCGCCGCCCCGACCGCCGGGTCGGGGCTCGCCGCGTGGCTCGATGGTGAGGTCCACGGGTCGGCAACCGGCGAGGGGGTGATCTTGTTCCGCGGCTGTGATGAATTTCGCACCGGAGCGGCCGGAAAAAATTTCCGGCCGCGATGTCGGGGTGAGCCGTCGGCCTACGTCCTTGGCTCAGAACCGGCGTCGTTCGGCCGGTCCGGCTTCACCCAGGAGACCTCATCATGCAAGGCCAGTCCGCTTCCCAGGCGATCAAGCCGTACCTGTTCTTCGACGGGCGCTGCGACGAGGCGCTCGAATTCTACACCCGCACGCTCGGCGCCAGGGTCGAGCAGCTGTTCCGCTTCAAGGACGCCCCGCCCCCGCCGCCGGACGCGCAGCCGCAGGAGGGCTGCGGCCCGGTGACGGCGGAGATGGCCGAGAAGGTGATGCATGCCTGCGTCACCATCCGCGGCACGATGGTGTTCGTCTCCGACGGCATGTGCCAGGGCAAGGCGGAGTTCAAGGGCGTCTCCCTGGCGCTCGAGCTGCCGACCGACGCCGAGGCCGAGACGGCCTTCGCCGCCCTGGCCGAGGGCGGCCAGGTGCAGATGCCGATGGGCCCGGCCTTCTTCGCCTCCCGCTTCGGCATGGTGGCCGACCGTTTCGGCGTGTCCTGGATGATCACCTCCCCGGCGCCTGCCCGGGCCTGACGGGACGGTACGAACGGACGGCGGGCGGCAGCGTTGCGGTCATCGATCGTTGACGCCCGCGCCGGGCCGGTTTAGTCCGGGCCGCGGCTGGGACGCCCGTCCCGCCCGCGGCTCCGGTTGCCTCCATGCGGCTCCGGGCCAGGTCTTTCCCGACCAGAACCGCTTGGAGTTCCCATGAGCCAGGAATCGAATGGCGATCCCGGCCTGCTGCTGTTCACCTCCCTCTGCATCGGCCTGCGTGACTGGGCGCAGACCGGCTCGGGCCCCGGCCCGCGGCAGCGGCTGAACTGGAAGCACGCGACCGACCTGCTGCGCCAGGGGCTGGACGCCGAGGCCGAGGCCGAGATGCGGCGCGCCGACCCGCTGACGCCGGCCGAGGAGGACGAGGCCCGCCGCTTCGACCTCCGCGCCTTCGACAAGGCGCTGGTCGCGGCCAATGACGAGCGCGGCTGGATCGACTAGCCGTTTTCGGCGCACCCGCTAGACTGCCTGCAAACGGAGGCAGATCGGGAGGGGACGCCATGGTCAGCGCACCGAGCTATGTCAGCGGCACTGCCGACGCGCCGCTGCTGGGCGAGACCATCGGCCAGGCGCTGGACCACGCCGCCGCGCGCTGGTCCCACCGGCCGGCGCTGATCGACCGGGCCCAGGGCCTGCGCTGGAGCTGGCGCGAGCTCGCCGGCCACGCCGACGCCTTCGCCGCCGGCCTTCTCGCCCTGGGCCTTCAGCCCGGCGACCGCATCGGCATCTGGTCGCTGAACCGGGCGGAATGGGCGCTGACCCAGTTCGCCGCCGCCAAGGCCGGGCTGATCCTGGTCACGGTCAACCCCGCCTATCGCCTGGCCGAGCTGGAATACGCGCTGAACCTGGTCGGCTGCGCGGCGCTGGTCACCGCCACCGCGTTCAAGACCAGCGACTATCTCGGCATGCTGAACACTTTGGCGCCGGAGCTGGCGACGGCCGAGCCCGGGCGGCTGCAGGCCGCGAAGCTGCCGGCGCTGCGCGCCGTGATCCAGATCGGCGGCGCCTCGCCCGGCACCATCCCCTTCGAGAGCGTCGCCGGCCTGGGCGGCGCTTCGGAGCGGGAGCGGCTGGCGGCGCTGGCCGGCACGCTGCAATTCGACGACCCGGCCAACATCCAGTTCACCAGCGGCACCACCGGGTCGCCCAAGGGCGTGACGCTGACCCATCACAACATCCTGAACAACGGCCTGTTCGTCGGCCGCGGCCAGGCGCTGACCGAGCAGGACCGGATCTGCATCCCGGTGCCGCTGTACCATTGCTTCGGCATGGTGATGGGCAACCTGGCCGCCGTCACCTGCGGCGCCGCCATGGTCTATCCCGGCGAGGGCTTCGACCCGCTGGCCACCCTGGCGACGGCGGCGGAGGAGCGCTGCACCGCCCTCTACGGCGTGCCGACCATGTTCATCGCCATGCTCGACCATCCGCGCTTCGCTGAGTTCGACCTGGGCAGCCTGCGCACCGGCATCATGGCCGGCTCCCCCTGCCCGATCGAGGTGATGAAGCGGGTGGCCAGCCAGATGAACATCGGCGAGATCACCATCTGCTACGGCATGACCGAGACCAGCCCGGTCAGCTTCCAGAGCGCGGTCGACGACCCGCTGGAGCGGCGGGTATCGACCGTCGGCCGGATCCACCCGCATCTCGAGGTCAAGATCGTCGACCCCGAGGGCCGGATCGTGCGGCGCGGCGAGCGCGGCGAGCTGTGCACCCGCGGCTATTCGGTGATGCGCGGCTACTGGGGCCAGCCGGACAAGACGGCGGAGGTGGTGGATGCCGCCGGCTGGATGCATTCCGGCGACCTGGCGGTGCTGGACGCCGAGGGCTTCTGCAACATCGTCGGCCGGATCAAGGACCTGGTGATCCGCGGCGGCGAGAACGTGTATCCGCGCGAGGTCGAGGAGTTCCTGTACCGTCACCCGAAGATCCAGGACGTGCAGGTGTTCGGCGTGCCCGACCCGAAATACGGCGAGGAGCTGTGCGCCTGGATCCGCATCCGCGAGGGCGAGGCGCTGACGGCGGAGGAGGTGCGTGGCTTCTGCGACGGCCAGATCGCGCACCAGAAGATCCCGCGCTACATCCGCTTCGTCGACGCCTTCCCGATGACCGTGACCGGCAAGATCCAGAAGTTCCGCATGCGCGAGGCGATGGAGGAGGAACTGGGGATCAGGGCAGATCGGACAGCGTAAGGCTTAGGCTTGGCCGTTTATCCTCCCCCTCCCCTTGCGGGAGGGGGTAGGGGGAGGGGTCTGCGCGCGTCGGCGCGCGAAAGCGTCGGCGCGCGAAAGCGTCGGCGCGCGAATGCGTCGGCGCGCGAATGGGTAAGACACCGCAGCCATCCGCCTTTCGGAAGACCATCACCGGCCCCTCCGATCGGCACCCCCTCCCCCTACCCCGTCCCGCGGGGGGAGGGGGAGTGTGTTCATTGGCAAGCCGTATCCCGGTTGCCCGGCCCAACCGAACCGGGAGCCCCTACCCCGCCCGCGGCACCCTGCCCTCGATCGGATAGGCCGGGTCGTTGTAGCCCGGGCTCGACGGGTGGCCTGTGACGACCAGGCGGTTCACCAGCGCCTCGTCCTCCGCCGTGAAGGCATAGTCCAGCGCCCCCACATAATCCGCCCATTGCGCCTCGGTCCGCGGCCCGGCGATCGGCGCGGTGACGATGCGGTTGTTCAGGAGCCAGGCCACGGCGAACTGGCCCGGGGTGATGCCGCGGCCGCGCGCATGCTCGGCCAGCTCGGCGGCGATCGCCAGGCTCTCCGGCCGCCACTCCGTCTCCAGGATGCGCTTGTCCTGTCGGCCGGCGCGGGTGTCCTCGCCCGGTGTCGAGCCGGGCTTGTACTTGCCGGTCAGCACGCCGCGGGCCAGCGGGCTGTAGGGCACGACGCCGAGCCCGAAATAGGCGCAGGCGGCCAGGTGCTCGGTCTCCGGCATCCGGTTCAGGAGGTTGTAATAGGGCTGGCTGACCACCGGCCGCTCGATCCCCGCCTGGTCGCACAGCCTGCAGATCTCCGCCACCCGCCAGGACCGGTAGTTGGAGACGCCGAAATAGCGGATCTTGCCGTGGCGGATCAGGTCGGCCAGCGCCGACACCGTCTCCTGCAGCGGCGTCGCCGGATCCTCCTTGTGCAGATAGAGGATGTCGATCGCGTCGGTGCCCAGCCGGCGCAGGCTGGCATCGACCGCCTCGAAGGCGCGGCGGCGCGACAGGCCGCGGTCGTTCGGGCCGTCGCCGGTCGGGTTGGCCAGCTTGGTCGCCAGCACCCACCAGGAGCGATGCGTCGCGATCGCCCGGCCGACGATCTCCTCCGACCGGCCGCCGGCATAGACGTCCGCGGTGTCGATGAAGTTGATCCCCGCCTCCCGCGCCTGGTCGGTGATGCGGGTCGCGGTCGGCTCGTCGGTCGGGCCGCCGAACATCATGGTGCCGAGGCACAGCGGCGACACCTTCAGCCCGCTGCGCCCGAGATTCCGGTAGTCCATTGGCCTTCTCCTCAACTGTCTCACCGGTCCCTTATCGTCATTACGAGGAGGCGAAGCCGACAAAGCAATCCAGGGGCCGGCGCGACCGGCCCCTGGATTGCTTCGCTGCGCTCGCAATGACGGCATAGAACTCTCGAAACCCGATCATCGCCCGAAACCAGGCCGCGGCGCTGCCCGTCGATCGCAACGCAGCCGTGTCTCGTCGCCGCAGCCCACCGGCCGGCGGACAGGCTATCCTGGTTCCATTAAACACGGGAGGAGCGCGACGGGCGGCATGCCGCCGAACTGGAGACGACAGCGCTGGGCCCTTCCCTGATCCGTGCCGCCATCGCCGTGTCGCCGCGCGGCCTCAGCCTCGGCGAGGGCCTGCGCGCCGCCGCCTCCTGCGCCGTGGTGGTCGCCGTCGGCGGGCTGCTGCAGGCGCCGATCCTGGCCTGGGCGGCGATCGCCGCCTTCTGGACCTGCCTGGCCGATCCCGGCGGGCCGAATACGGACCGGCTGCGGGCGCTGACCGGCTTCGCCCTGCTGTCCACCGGCTTCGTCCTCGCCGGCGCCACGGCCGCGTCGCAGGGCTGGGGCTGGGCTGCGGCCACTGTGTTCCCCTGCGCCCTGATCGGCGCCATGGCCGGAGCCTATGGCGCGCCGGCGCGGCAGATCGGCACGCTGGCCACCGTGGTCTGCGTCACCGCCGTCGACCACCCCGCCGCCTCCCCCGCCGGCCTGGCCGAGTTCGCCGCCGCGCATCTGGCCGGCTGCCTGTGGGCGATGTTGCTGGCCCTGTCGGTCTGGCGCATCCATCCGTTCCGGCCGGCCCGCAGCACCCTGGCGGCGACCTATCGCGGCCTGGCCGCCATGGCCGCGGGCCTGGCCCGGCTGGATTCCCGGTCGGCGCCGCTGGCCTGGGCCCGGCA
>NZ_JANX01000099.1 GCF_000767795.1 Inquilinus limosus MP06
ACGCTGACGCTCGGCATCCGGCCGGAGCATCTGCGCATCGCCCATGACGGGGCGGGATGGCGCCTGTCCGGCGAGCTCTTCGCCAATGAGGGCATGGGGCCGGAAAGCCTGGTCACCATACTGCTGCCGGGCGACCGGCGAGTCACCGCCCGGATTTTCGGCGACGAGCCGCTGCAGCTGGATCGTACGGTCCGGCTCGGCTTCCGGGCGGAGGACCTGGCGCTGTTCGACGCCGATGGGCGCCGCATCCCCGGCGCGCGGGAGGAGGCGTGATCCAGGCCCGAATGCTGACGGTCCGGGTGACGCCCACAGAGGAGGCCTACCGCCCGGTGCCGGTCGAGGTCCCGCCCGGCATCACCCGGATCGACATCGCGATGGCCTATGCCAAGGCGGATGACTGCATCATCGATCTCGGCCTGATGGACCCGCATGCCGGCCCTTTCCCCAGCCCGGCCGGTTTCCGCGGCTGGAGCGGCGGCGCCCGCGACCAAGTTTTCGTCGCCACCGACGACGCGACGCCGGGCTATGTGCCGGGCCCGATCCCAGCCGGGACCTGGACCATCCTGCTCGGCCTGTACCGCGTGCCGCCGGGCGGCGCCGAGGTGGCGCTGACCATCCGGCTCGACGATGCCCCCCGTCCCGTCTGGTCGCCCGAGCCGGCGGCCGAGATCCGCCACCCGGCGCCCGGCTGGTACCGCGGCGACCTGCATTGCCACACCCATCACAGCGACGCCAAGGGCGGGCCGGAACTGCTGCACGAAGCGGCGCGGCGGGCGGGCCTGCGCTTCCTGGCCGTGACCGACCACAACACCACCACCCAGCGCCGTTACTTCGCGCCGCGCAGCACGCCGGAGCTCGTGTTCATCCGCGGCGAGGAGATCACCACCGCCGAGGGCCACGCCAATGTCTTCGGCGCCGAGAGCTGGATCGATTTCCGGATGACCGTCCCGGCCGATGCGCACCGTCTGGCGGAGGCGGTGCGCCGCGCCGGCGGCCTGCTGTCGATCAATCATGACAAGCCGCCGATCCCGTGGCGTCACGCGCTGCCGGCGGTGGACTGCATGGAGGTCTGGCAGTCGCACTGGTTCGCCGGCAACTGGATCTCGCTGGCCCGCTACGACGAGCGGCTGCGCGCCGGCCGCCGCATCTCGCTGATCGGCGGCAGCGACTGGCACCAGCCGGCGACATTGGCGCCGCCCGGGCCGCTCGGCCTCGGCCGGCCGACCACGGCGCTGTGGCTGCCGGAGTTGTCTGAGAAGGCGATATTGAAGGCGCTGCGCAGCGGCCGCGGCTATGTCACCGAGGGGCCGGACGGGCCGCATCTCGCCGTCACCACGGGCGGCGTGCCGATGGGCGGCACCCGTCTCGGCGGCCCCGACTGGACCGTCGAGGCGGAGGTGCGGGGCGCGGCTGGCGACCGGCTGGTCTGGATCGATGCCAGCGGCGTGGTCGCGGAGCAGGAGATCCTGGCGGAGGACTGGATCGGCCGGCTGACCCTGCCCTCACCCGACCGTTTCCTGCGCGCCGAGATCGTCGCCGTCGCCAGCCGTTCCCGGCTCGAGGCTGAGCTCCTGCGGGCACTGGACGGCCGCAGCCTGCCCGCCGCCGTGACCCGCCAGGACATCGCGGCCCAGCCGCTGCGCCGGGCGCTGTGCAACCCGATCTATGTGGGGTCGGCGGCTTCGGCGATCACGGCGGCCAGCTCGTCCGAGCTGTAGGGCTTCGGCAGCAGCCGGGATTGCGGCACGCCGAGCCGGGCGCATTCCTCCGGACCGGCCTGCCCGCTGGTATAGATGACGCGGATGCCGGGATGGATTTCGCGCACCGCACGGGCGACGGTCCAGCCATCCGGGCCGGGCGGCATGTGGATGTCGGTGAACAGGATGGCCAGCGTCTCCGCCCTCCGGGCACGGGCCAGGGCGATCGCCGTCTCACCGTCGATCGCGGTCAGCGGCTCCAGGCCAAGCCTCTGGGCCGCGTCCTCCGCCATCATCCGCACGAAGGGCTCGTCTTCCACGATCAGGATCGCGGCCATACCGTCGTCTCGACCAGCGCCGGCCGGTCTGATCCGGCCCCCACCAGCGGTAATGCCCGGAGCGGTCGCCGAGTTCCAAGGGCTGCGACCAAAGTCTTAGTTGCAGCCCTCAGCCCATCAGCCGGGCCAACGGCATCGACATCAGGATGATCAGGCCCTCGGCCTCCCAGCGGCGCGTGATCTGGCCCTGCAGTTGCCCCCTGACGGTGCTGTCGACCAGCCAGGTGCCGAAGCCGTCGCTCCTGGCGCCGTCGGCCGAGGGGCCATCCCGCTCCGCCCAACTCAGTGACAGCATGGCGTCCTCGACCGTCCAGGCGACGGCGACCCGGCCCGAAACCGTAGACAAGGCGCCATACTTGGCCGCGTTGGTCGCCAGCTCGTGCAGCAGCAGCGCCAGGCTGGTTACGGCTTGGCCGCCGATGGCCACCTCCGGCCCGGCGATGGTGATGCGGCCATCGCTCGCATCCTCGAACGGCGCGACGATGGTGCGCAGCAGGGTCTCGAGCGTGGTCGGTGTCGCCGCCTGCTGCCGACTCAGGTCCGGCAGGGTCAGGTCATGCGCCCGGGCCAGCGTGGCGAGCCGGCTCTGAACCTGCTCCGCGAGCTCATCCGGCGACTGCGCGGTCCGGGTGCTCAGGGTGATGACGGCACCGGCCAGGGCGAACAGGTTCTTGACCCGGTGGCTCATCTCCCGCAGCAGCAGCGTCTGGCGCTCCTGGGCCCGCTTCCGCTCCGTGATGTCGCGCGCGATTTTCGAGGCGCCGACGATCTCGCCCTGCCGGTTGCGGATCGGCGAGATCGTCAGCGAGATCTCGACCAGGCTGCCGTCCTTGCGGCGGCGAATGGTCTCGAAAGGCTCGACCCGCTCGCCCCGGCGGATGCGCGCCAGCATCCGCGGCTCCTCGTCGAGCCGGTCCTTCGGGATCACGATCGTGATCGGCTGGCCGACCGCCTCCTCGGCGGTGTAGCCGAACAGGCGCTCGGCCCCCTGATTCCAGTTGGTGACGACGCCATTGAGATCCTTGGCCACGATCGCGTCCTCGGAGGATTCCACGATCGCGGCCAGCCGCTGCGCCGCCTCATCTTCCGATGGGGGCGACAAAGCCGGCCGTGAGGTCGCGGGTGACGGTTCCTTGGCGCTGCCGTTCATTCGACCCTCTGAAACAGTTCGCCCCACGCTGAAGCCGATGGGGGAGAGAGGGCCGCCAGAACCAGCCGACCACGTTCCGACTCTAGCGCAGCAGGGCGGCAGCCTCAATACAGTCATGATCGGCTGATCGCGGAGAACTGGCCATCTCGCGTCGCCAAAAATTATCATTTGATATTTTTATTACTCCTATGCATGAGCAGTCATTTGAGAATGATCATGAATACATGGGACCCGGAACCTGTGGACGCTCTGGACGTTGATGCAATGTCGACACGAAATCGCAGGAGCCGGACTCATGCCATTCCGGATGGCCGTTCCTCCCGCATCCTCCGGAACGCTTCCGTCGACGGAGATCATTCGGCATGGTCGACGTGATGAGCGTGCTGCGGCGCGCGCCCAGCTCGACCTCCTGTCGCCCACGATGCGGGCGCGCCTTGTCGCCGCGGACCAGACGCATCTGACCAAGGGGGAGCGGACCGACTGGAGCAGGCGCGATTGCCTCCATGCCGTCCGATCCGGCTGGTTGGCGCAGTTTCGCACCCTGACCGATGGCCGCCGCCATATCCTCCGCTTCCTCATGCCAGGCGATCTGGTCGGCATGTCGGCGCAGTTCTCCGGGGCCGCCCCCGCCCCTGCCGTTGCCGTGACCGAGGCGCGGGTCGCCGCCGTCCCGGTCTCCGAACTGATCGATCCGACCTCGGCCGAGTCCCTGAACCAGGTCTGCGTCGCCTTGGCGCTGGAGAATGTGCGGGCCCACGAGACCCTGCTCGCGCTCGGCGGCCTCGGTGCCGATGAGCGGCTGGCCGCCCTGCTGCTGTCCCTATTTGAACGGGCGGAAGCCCGCGATCTCGTCAGCGACCGCGGCCTGCGGCTGCCCCTGACCCAGCAGGACATCGCCGATGCCCTGGGCCTGTCACCAGTCCACACCAACCGGATGGTGATGAAGCTGCAGCGCGCCGGCCTGATCCGGCTGAAGAGCGAATGGCTGCAGATCCTCGACGGCCCGGGGCTGCAGGCGCTGGCGCTATGGTCGCGACCGCTGGCCTGGACCCGACGGTCCGACCAGGCTTCGGCCCGGCTGGCGGACATCCAGCACGCGCCGCGGTCGAAGCCGGCGCCGCAGCCGGAACGCCCGGTCAAGCGCATCCTGGTGGTCGAGGATGATCAGTTCCTGGCTCTGCACATGCAGGCGATCCTGAGCTCCCTCGGCTTCGAGGTGCTCGGACCGGCGCCGTCGTTGGAAAGCGGCCTGCGCCTGGCGGAGACCAACGACCTCGACGCCGCCGTGCTCGATGTCCGTCTCGACCAGGGTCGGAGGGTCTTTCCGGTGGCCCGGATGCTGCAGCAGCGCAGCATCCCCTTCTCCTTCATGACCGGCTACGCCGACCCCGATCTCGATGGCTTCAAGGCGCCGGTGATCAGGAAGCCGCTCGAGACGGACAGCGTGGCTGCCGTGATCGAGCGGCTCGTCCACTAGGACAGGTGCATGGCCTCAGCGCAGGCCGGACAGGATGGTCTGGGCCTCGTCAAGATGATGCTGGACGATCGGCGCCAGTTCCGACGCCACCGCCTTCAGGTTGGGATCGCCGCCCGATTCGCCATAGCTCTGCTGCAGCTTCAGCGCCTCCTGATGCCCGTCCACCTGGCCTTCCATGTACAGGCGGTCGAAATCGGCGCGGGAGGCGGATCGCAGCCCCGCCAGCATCTCCTGGTGTTGCGGATCGAGCGCGGTCGGCAGCGGCGTGCCCAGATTCGAGGCGGCGACCGCGTCACGGATCTTCCGGGTGGACGCGGTGTGGTCCTTCACCATCATCCGGGCGAAGCTGCGGACTTCGCTGCTGCGGGCCCGCCGGGTCGCGACCTTCCCGGCCTCGACCTCGAACAGATCGCTCATCCCGGCGGTCTGGACGTAGTTGGCGGGATCGATCTGCGACGACGGCGCCAAGGACGCCAGCATCTGCTGCGGCTCGCTCTCCCGGCCGCATCCTCCGAGCATGAGCGCACCCGCGAGGGCCGCGGTGGAGAATACGAGGACGGTCCTCATGGCCGATCTCCCTGTCTGGGACGGACTGTACGATGGCAACGGGGGCAGCGATCCGGGCGTTCCGGATGATGTCATGACGCCGAACGGCATCGGAACCGGCCCAGGCGGCCTGCCGTTCCCGATTCCGACACACATGTCTTGCGGAGGCCCGGCCATGCCGGCGAAATCGAAGGCGCAGCAGAAGGCCGCCGGGGCGGCCCTGGCCGCCAAGCGCGGCGAGCAGAAGGTCGGCGAGCTGAAAGGCGCGTCGAAGTCGATGTACAAATCGATGAGCGAGAAGCAGCTCGACGAATTGGCCTCGACCAAGCGCAAAGGCAAGCCCGAGCACGCGTCGAAGAAGTAGCCCCTGCCCCTCCCCATGCCTCAGGGGCTCTATCGGTACATCTGGCGGGTCAGCGGGCGGGACCAGATCTTCCTGTCGATCCTGGCCGTGGCGGTGTTCCTGCTCGACCTGGTGCCGCTGGAGCTGCAGCGGCGCATCGTCAACGGCGCGCTGGCGAAGCACGCCCTCATGCAGCTCGTCCTGCTGGCCCTTCTCTATGTCGCGACGGTGCTGGCGCAGGGCGGGCTCAAGCTGCTGCTGAACGTCTATCGCGGATCGGTCAGCGAGGCGGCCAACCGGCGGCTGCGGCTGCAGCTGAGCCCGGCCTCGAACGGAGGGGCGGCGCATCCGGCGCCGCGCCGCGAGGGCGTCGACATCGCCATCATCGTCTCGGAGGTCGAGGCCGTCGGCGGCTTCATCGGCGCCAGCGTCTCCGATGCGGTGCTGAACGGCGGGCTGCTGCTCGCGGTGTTCGGCTACATGCTGGTGCTGCAGCCCTGGATGGCGGCCGTCGCCGTGCTGCTGTTCTTCCCGCAGTTCCTGTTCATCCCCTTCCTGCAGAAGGCGATCAACCGCCGCACCGAGCGGCGGATCCGGGTGCTGCGCCGGCTCAGCGTCGAGATCGTCGACGAGGCCGCTGACCGACGCGGGCCGCGGGCGGACGCACCCTATCGCCGCCAGGTCGACCGCATCTACAGCCTCAACATGCAGATCTTCCGCCGCAAGTTCGGCATGAACTTCCTGATGAACCTGCTGCACCAGCTCGGCGTGATCGGGATCCTGTTCGTCGGCGGCTGGTTCGTGATCCAGGGCCGGACCGAGGTCGGCACCGTCGTCGCCTTCATCTCAGGGCTGAACCGGGTCAACGACCCCTGGGGCGATCTGGTCAACTACTTCCGCGACATGACCAACGCCCGGGTGAAGTACCGGCTGATCGCCGCCGCGCTGGGCCATCGGCCGGCCGAGGCGCAGACGCCATCCTAGCCGGTCCGCCGGGCTGCGAGCCTGCGTCAGACCAGCCGGCCGATAGCGTCCGCCTGCTCCGACCGGTCCAGCACCTCCATCAGCTCCGCCGGCGAGAGGTCCAGCCCCTCGTCATCCAGCAGCGCGACCACCAAGGTGCAGACCATGGCGCTCTTCTCGTTGTCGGACAGCGGCTCGTGCTTGTGCAGCATCAGCTGCCGCAGCCAGATCGCGAGCTCGATCGGCGTCATCCGGCCGTCGCGCACCTGGCCCAGCAGCGTCAACGTCAGATGGGCGGCGCTCTCGAACTCCAGCACGGCGAATCGATCGATCGGCGGCTTCATGCCGGCGGCATCGCGTCGTTAACAGCCATTCCTTGATTTCCAATGGAGAAGGCAATGGCCCGAGACTATCCCCATCATCCGTCAATGACCATACGCCATCGAATGAAGCTTCGGGATCTCGGCGACCAAGCTTCCGAATCTCCATTTTTGATCACCAATTCTGGTGATATCGGAAATTTCCCGACGATAATACGGGACGAGGCGAGGCCGATACTGGTCGGAGCCATGCAGAGTCTGCCGACGAGCCGTGAAGCCCGTATCACGATGCGCTGGGCGCGCGCTCCGGCGGCGCCCGCCCGGCCTCGGCCTCCGGCTTCGCCGCGTCATTGGCCGAGAGCTTGGCGACGGGAGGCGGCGCGGCCGTCATCCGCCGGCGGCGCCGACGCCAGCTGATGGCGTGACGCACCGCGGGCGGAGGCGGCCCCTGGTGCAGCCGCCCGACCCGGTCGATCAGCTCGCGGTCGGCCGCGGTCAGCCGCGCCAGCAGGCGCAGATGCTCGTACCAGCTGTCGACGAAATAGATTTCGCTCCATTTCAGCCGGTCGGCGGCGTCGCGGAACAGCGACCAGCGGCTGGCGCCATTGCGCAGCCGCACCTCGCGCAGCCGGGCGGAGCTGCGAATGAAATCCCGCTCCTGCTCCGGCCCGATGCGGTACTCGACCACCACCATCACCGCGTCGCGGCGCGGGTCGATCGGCGGCGCCGGCAGATCGACCTTGCGCAGCGGCGCCGGCCGCAGGTCGATCAGGGCGATGTCCGGGATCTTCAGCCGCAGCGCCCACAGCGCACCGACCAGCAGCGCCACCCCGCTGGCCGCCAGGGTCATCGTCACGCCGGCGCTCTCCGCCACCGCGCCCCAGACGACCGAGCCGAGGGCCAGCCCGCCATAGAGCGCCATCTGGTAGATCGCCATGGCCCGGGCCTTCACCCAGTCCGGCACCAGCAGTTGCACCGCGGTGTTGTAGGTCGACACCACCGCGATCCAGGCGACGCCGCCGAGGAACAGCACCGGCACCACCACGACGGTGAGGTGGACGGTGCCCAGCACCAGCAGCACCGCGGCAAAGGCGAAGGCCGAGGTCGAGATCAGCCAGCTGGTGCCCAGCCATTCCCGCGCCGGGTGGACGACGAAGCCGCCGCAGACGGCGCCGACGCCGAGCGCACCGAGCAGCACGCCGTAGCCGATGGCGTCCTCGCCCAGCTGCTCCAGCGCCAGCAGCGGCAGCAGCGCCCAGACCGAGCTGGCGCAGAAGCCGAAGATGAAGGACCGCGTCGCCACCCGCCGGGTCACCAGCGAATGCCGGGCGAAGCGCAGCCCGGCGGTGACGGCCTGGCGCAGCGTCTCGGGCGGCAGAGCCGACCGCGCGGGCCGCCACTTCCAGGACCAGATCGCCGCCAGCAGCCCGCCGAAGCTGGCGGTCGAGATCAGGAACACCCAGGACGCCCCCAGCCAGGCCAGTAGGAAGCCGCCGATCGCCGGGCCCAGCGCGCGGGCGACGTTGTAGTTGATCGAGTTCAGCAGCACGGCGCTGGCGACCGCCGGCTTCGGCACCATGTCGCCGACCGCCGCCTGCCAGGCCGGCCCCTCCAGCGCATAGCCGACGGCGATCAGGAAGGTCAGGCCGATCAGCCCGATCGGCTCCAAGAGGCCGAGAAAGCCGAGCAGGGTCAGGCCGAGGCCGCCGGCGACGCAGCACGCCTCCCCCGCCAGTATCATCTTGCGGCGGTCATAGATGTCGGCCAGCGCCCCGGTGGGCAGCGACAGCAGCACCAGCGGCACCGCGGTCGCCACCTGGATCAACGCGATCAGGAACGGGCTGGCCTCGGTGACCGTCAGCTCCCAGGCCGCGGCCACCGACTGGGCCCAGTCGCCGAGATTGGCGAACAGGCCGGTGAGCCAGACCAGGCGGAACACCGGATGGGCCAGCGCCTCGATAAAGGGCAGGAACAGGCGGGACGGCGGCGGCTCCTCGCCGCGCTCAACTCTCAGATCATCCTTGGCGCCGACAGCCTGCTGCATCCGGTCCCGCCCCGCTTTCCGAGGTCTCGCCAAGTCTAGGCATGCCGGCCCGGTCCGTGCAAAGGCCTCGCCACACGCCGGTATGCCATCGCGATGCTTAGCCAGAATTTTGAGAGGCCAAAATACAATTGACCTTGCGGCTTCCGGCCGCCGTCCTAAGATGCCTCGGGCTGGCCGGTCGAGCCGGCGAGAGGGAGGCACGGAATGCGCGACCGTCAGGGCCATGGGGTGAAGCTGTCCGCCTATGATTTCGGGGCGACGACCTATTTCGCGCTGCAGGCGGACCAGCGCGTCTCCTACTGCCTCTATGTGCCGCAGGACTACCAGGAGGATGGCGACAAGACCTACAGCCTGGCGGTGCTGATGCACGGCACCGGCCGCACGGCAACGGCCTATCGCGACGGCTTCGCGGATTTCGCCGACGCCAATGACTGCATCCTGCTGGCGCCGCTGTTCCCGGCCGGGCTGATCGAGAAGAACGACGTCTCGAACTACAAGCGCCTGGCCTTCCACGACATGCGCTTCGACCTGCTGCTGCTGGCCATGGTCGACGAGGTGGCGGCGAAATACCGGGTCCGCGACGACCGCTTCCTGATGTTCGGCTTCTCCGGCGGCGGCCATTTCGTGCACCGCTTCTTCTATGTCCATCCGGAGCGGGTGCTGGGCGTCTCGATTGGCGCGCCGGGCTCGGTCACGCTGCTCGACTGGAACCACGACTGGTGGGTCGGGCTGCGCGATTTCGAGGCCCGCTTCGGCCGGCCGGTCGACCTCGCGGCGATGCGCCGGGCGGCGGTGCAGATGGTGATCGGCGGCGACGACACCGAGACCTGGGAGATCGTCACCAAGCCGACCGATCCGGGCTGGATGGACGGCGCCGACCTGGCCGGCGGCAACCGGCAGGAGCGGCTGCGGTCGCTGCGCGACAGCTTCGAGCGCCACGGCATCCCGGTGCGCCACGACATCGTCCCCGGCCTCGGCCATGAGGGCACGCGCGCGCCCATGCTGGAGCCGGTGAAGGCGTTCTTCGCCGACACGCTGGCGAAGCGCCGGGCCGAGGCGGCGTGACCGCCATGCGCCGCCTCGCCTTCGCCCTGCTGCTGGCCGCCCTGCCCGGGGCTGCCGCGGCCGAGGATCCCCGGCCGACCCCGCTGCTGTCGATCGCGCTCAACGCCGATATCCGCAGCAGCAATCCGGGCGTGCAGCGGGACTTCAACTCCGACGTCGTGCTGCAGCACGTCACCGAAGGGCTGGTCGCCCTGCGCGAGGACCAGACCCCCGCGCCGATGCTGGCCGAGAGCGTCGAGGTCTCGCCCGACGGCACCGCCTATACCTTCCGGCTACGCGACGGCATCACCTTCCATGACGGCCGGACGCTGACCTCGGCCGAGGTGGCGTGGAGCTGGAAGCGCTATCTCGACCCGGCGACGCAGTGGCAGTGCCTCGACCGCTTCGACGGCCGCAGCGGGCCGAAGGTGCTGGCGGTGGAGACGCCGGACCCGCGCACCGTGGTGTTCCGGATCGATCGGCGCAGCGCGCTGTTCCTGGTCAACATGGCGACGATCCAGTGCGGCGCGGCGGTGCTCAGCCCCTCCTCGCTCGGACCCGACGGCGCATGGGTCAAGCCGGTCGGCACCGGTCCCTACGTCTTCGCCGACTGGCAGAAGAACCGTTATCTCGAACTGACCCGCTTCCCCGGCTACAAGCCCCTGCCCGGCGACCGCGACGGCGCCGCCGGCGGCAAGCAGGCCTTCGCCGAGACGCTGCGTTTTGTCGTCATACCCGACCGTTCGGTGATGAACGCTGCTTTGCTCTCCGGCCAGGTCGACATCGTGCCGGATGTCGGCGCGACCGAGATCGAGGCGATGAAGGCGGCCGGGGCGCAGGTGACCGTGACGCCGACGCTGTCCTGGGCGGTGATGCTGCTGCAGACCCGGGACCCGCTGCTGTCCGACGTCCGGGTGCGCCAGGCGCTGGCCCGCGCCGTTGATGGCAAACAGGTGGCCGAAGCGGCCAGCTTCGGCCTCGCCGCCCCGAACCCGTCGGCCATCGCCGTCGCCAGCGCCTATCACGACGACGGCGATGCAGCCTGGCCGGCCTTCGATCCGGCCGAGGCCGCGAAGCTGCTGCAGGAGGCGGGCCGCGCCGGCGCCGCGATCAGGATCCAGACCAACAACCGCCCGACCGGCCAGTACGAGGCGGCGCTGATGATCCAGGGACTGCTGACCAGCGCCGGCATCGACGCGCAGATCGACACGCTGGACTGGGCGACGCAGCTGCAGAACTACCGCGAGGGCAAGTTCCAGGCCTCGGTCTTCACCTTCTCCGGCCGGCCCGACCCGGCGCTGGCCTTCGACTCGATCATCGGCAGCAAGGACGAGGACCCGACCAGCCAGTGGGAGGACCCGCAGGCGATCGCCTGGCTGGCCGAAGCCAAGACGGTGGAGGACAAGGCCGGGCGGCAGGCGATCTTCGACAGGCTGCACGCCCGCATGGCCGAGCAGGTGCCGGTGATCGGCCTGTTCAATCCGGTGCAGGTGACGGCGGTCGGGCCGAAGGTCCGCGGCTATGCCGACTGGGCCCCGGGCACCGCCCGCCTGTGGGGTGTGTGGAAGGCGGAATAGCGCCCGACCTCAGCCGGCGTGCTAGGATCCGGCTCGCATACACGCTCCGGAGGTCGCCATGAGCGACACTGTCGATGCCTTGCTGCTCGACCTGCTGGAATGGATCGCGAAGCAGGACCGGCCCTACGCCGATGTGATGGATGCCTGGCGCACCTCCTGCCCGCGCCTGCCGGTGTGGGAGGAGGCGAATGACCGCCGTTTCGTCACCCAGACGCGGCCTCAAGGCGACGCCCCGATGGTGCGGCTCACCCCGTCCGGCCGGGCCTTCCTGGAACGGCACATGCGGGCCGGCGGCTAGGGATGCGGGTCGGGGAAGCCGTGGCGCCGCGACAGGGCGGCGAGGATGCGCTCCTTGCCGGCGATGAAGCGGACGTCGCCATGGCTCTCGGCCTCCGGATCGGCCGGGCCGTCCTCGCCCAGCACCAGCAGCGGCAGGGACTGGTTCCCCTCCCCGACCAGCGCCACCACGGCCTGGCGCGGCCGCGGCCAGGCGATCCGCTCGACATCCAGCCGCGCCGCCAGCTGCGGGAAGGACGCCAGCACGCCCTCCATCAGGGCGCAGTGCCAGCAGTAGAAGACCTGGCCCGGATAGCCCGGGTCGGTGAAGCCGGGCCGCAGCAGGAACAGGCGGTCGCGGGTCATGGCGGTGTCCTCTCGGGTCAGGGTCCGGTGTTGCCCCGGATCACGCTGCGCAGGGTGAAGGCGGACTGGATGCGCGACACGCCGGGCATGCGCGACAGCTGCTCCTTGTGGATGCGCTCGTAATCCGCCGTGTCGCGGGCGACGACGCGCAGCAGATAATCCGACATCCCGGTCATCAGGTAGCACTGGTCGACCTCCGGGCATTTCCGCACCGCCGCCTCGAACCGGGCGAGGTACTCCTCGGTCTGCCGCTCCAGCGTGATCTGGACGATGGCGATGGTCGGGTTGGCGACGTCCGGCTCGTCGATCAGCGCGGTGTAGCCGCGGATGATCCCGGCATGCTCCAGCAGCTGGCGCCGGCGCAGGCAGGCCGAGGGCGACAGGCCGACCGCCTCGGCCAGGTCGGCGTTGCTGATGCGGCCGTCGGCGCGCAGCAGCTGGATGATCTTGCGGTCGATGGCGTCGAGCGTGGTCATGCGTGGTTTCTGCGAAAACCGGTGAATTTGCTGCGGACACCAGACCATCCGGCCGCAGAAGGATCAACGGAAATCAAGGATCGCCGAGGCCCCCCGGCCGTATCCTGAGGCCGTTGGATCCCCTGCGGTTCGGCCGAATGACCACCACCTTCCCCGACGCCACCGGCGCCACCCTGATCGTCGATCTCGCCGCGATCCGGGAGAACTATCGGTCGTTGCGCCGCCGCCTCGGCCGCACGATCTGCGCCGGCGTGCTCAAGGCCGACGCCTACGGGCTGGGCGCCGACCGGGTAGGCCCGGCCCTGGCCGCCGAGGGCTGCCGCCACTTCTTCGTCGCCCATCTCGAGGAGGGCATCGCGCTGCGGCCGCATGTGCCTGAGGCGGCGGAGGTGTTCGTGCTGCACGGGCTGATGCCCGGCTGCGAGGACATCGCCCTGGCCCACCGCCTGACCCCGGTGCTGAACAGCCTGGAGCAGGTCGAGGGCTGGGCCGCCCTGGCACGCCGCCTGGAGCGGGCGCTGCCGGCGGTGCTGCAGCTCGACACCGGCATGTCGCGCATGGGCCTGTCCCCGGCCGAACTGGAGCGGATCGTCGACCAACCCCGCCTCCTCGACGGCATCGAGCTGCGCCTGGTGATGAGCCACCTGGCCTGCGCCGAGCGCCAGGAGCATCCGGCCAACGGCACCCAGCGCCTGCGCTTCGACGTCGCCCGCCGCCGCCTGCCGCAAGCGCCGGCGGCGCTGGCCAACTCCTCCGGCATCTTCCTCGGCCCCGACTTCCACTACGACATGGCCCGACCCGGCGCCGCGCTGTATGGCCTTGCCCCGGTGGCCGGTGCTGATAACCCGCTGCGCCCGGTCGTCCGGCTGCAGGCCCGCGTGGTGCAGCTCCGCGAGATCGCCGCCGGCGACGAGGTCGGCTACGGCCTGAGCTGGCGCGCCGGAGGGCCGAGCCGCATCGCCACCGTGGCGGTGGGCTATGCCGACGGCTTCCCGCGCAGCCTCAGCAATGCCGGCACCGCTTATCTCGGCGAGGTGGCGCTGCCGATCGTCGGTGCCGTGTCGATGGATTCGCTCGGCCTCGACGTCTCGGCCCTGCCCGAGAGTGCGCTGCGCCCCGGCGCCGCGATCGAGCTGATCGGCCCGCATCGCAGCGTCGACGCCGTCGCCGCCGATGCCGGCACCATCGGCTATGAGATCCTGACCCGCCTCGGCCGCCGCTTCCGCCGCGACTATCGCGACGCGGCACCGGCCCCCTCACCCGCTTTGGTTCTCGAAGGAGTTCCGTCGTGAAGGTCATCGTCCTCGGCGCCGGCGTCATCGGCGTGACCACCGCCTATTACCTCGCCCGCGCCGGCCATGAGGTGACGGTGGTCGACCGGCAGGAGGGGCCGGCGAACGAGACCAGCTTCGCCAATGCCGGCCAGGTCTCGCCCGGCTATTCCGCGCCCTGGGCCGCCCCCGGCGTGCCGCTGAAGGCAATCAAGTGGATGCTGATGGAGCACAGCCCCTTCGTGCTGCGCCCGCAGCTGGACACGCGGCAGTGGCTGTGGCTGGCGCAGATGCTGCGCAACTGCACCGCCGCCCGCTATGCCGTGAACAAGGAGCGGATGGTCCGCCTGGCGGAGTACAGCCGCGACTGCCTGCGCCAGCTGCGCGCCGACACCGGCATCGCCTATGACGACCGCGCCCAGGGCACGCTGCAGCTGTTCCGCACCCAGAAGCAGGTCGACGCCGCGGCCAAGGACATCGCCGTGCTGCGGGAGGCCGGGGTGCCCTATGAGGTGCTGGACCCGGCCGGCTGCGCCGTGGTCGAGCCGGCGCTGGCCGGGGTGAAGGACAAGCTGGCCGGCGGCCTGCGCCTGCCGGGCGACGAGACCGGCGACTGCTTCAAGTTCACCAACAACCTGGCCAGGCTCGCGGCCGGATGGGGCGTCAACTTCCGCTGGGGCGCCCGCATCGCCGGGCTGACGACCGACGGCAACCGCATCGGCGGCGTGGCGCTGGAGGGCGGCGAGACCCTGCGCGCCGACGGCTATGTCCTGGCGCTGGGCAGCTACTCCCCGCTGCTCCTCAAGCCGCTGGGCATCGAGATCCCGGTCTACCCGGTCAAGGGCTACTCGATCACCGTGCCGGTTACCGCGGCCGACGGCGCCCCCGTCTCGACGGTCATGGACGAGACCTACAAGGTCGCGATCACCCGGCTGGGCGACCGCATCCGCGTCGGCGGCACCGCCGAGCTGGCAGGGTACAGCAGCAAGCTGTGGGACGCCCGGCGGCGGACGCTGGAGCATTCGGTCACCGACCTGTTCCCGCAAGGCGGCGACGTCGCCCGCGCCAGCTTCTGGACCGGCATGCGCCCGATGACGCCGGACGGCACCCCGGTGGTCGGCCGCACGCCCTATGGCAACC
>NZ_JANX01000100.1 GCF_000767795.1 Inquilinus limosus MP06
TGCACCTGCACGTCGATCACCAGCCGGTCGTTCTTCGGCACCAGCTCCAGGATCGGCGCGCCAGGCTGAATGACGCCGCCGAGCGTGTGGTACTTCAGGTTCACCACCACGCCGTCGACCGGCGCCAGGATGCGGGTGCGGCCGACCACGTCGCCGGCGGAGCGCAGCTTCTCGTCCAGCTGCGCCAGCTCCTTCTGGGTGTTCGCGCGCTCCTCTGCGATCTTGTCGCGGAAGTCGCTGTCCAGCGCCAACATCCGCATCTGGCTTTCGCCGATCAGCTGCTGGGCCTTGGCGATCGAGGAGGTGTCGGCCGCCTTCTGGCCGGCGATCTGGGCCTGGGTGCGCTGCAGCGCCAGCAGCCGGGGCCGCTCATACAGCCCCTTCTGCACCAGCGGCGCGACGCCGTTGATCTCCTGCTGGATCAGCTCGAGCTGGGTGTCGGCCGAGGTGATCTGGGCCTTCAGCCCCTCGATGTCGGAGCGGCTCTGCTCGACGCGCTGCTGCAGCACCGATTTCTGGCCGTTGATCGACTCGCGGCGGGAGGTGAACTGCTCCTGCTGCGCCTGCACCAGGGCCGCGGCGCCGGGGCTCTTCGCCGCCTCGTCCAGCACTTCGGCCGGCATGGTGATCGCCGGCGCGCCGGACTGCTCGGCGTCGAGCCGGGCCAGGGCCGCCATGTCCGCCAGGCGCTGCATGCGCACGGAATCATAGGTCGCCAGGTCGCGCGTGGCGTCCAGCACCAGCAGCGTGTCGCCGGCCTTGACCTCGGTGCCGTCCTTGACCAGCAGCTCGCGGATGATGCCGCCCTCGAGATGCTGCACCGTACGCCGGTTGCCCTCGGGGCTGACGACGCCGTTGGCGATCGCGGCGCTGGCCAGCGGGGAGACGGCGGCCCAGGCGCCGAAGCCGAACACGAAGACGCCGATCACGACGCCGCCGATCAGGCTCAGGCGGTTCAGGCCGTACGCGTTGCGCTTCAGCGTCTCGGCGGTGTCATCCGGCAGAGCGGGCAGGCGGTTGCTGAGGACGGCTGGCGGCAGTGGCTGTCCAGGCTCCTGAGGCGTGAGCGACATTTTCAGTTCCCTTTGGCGCCGGCGTGGTGTCGGCGGCACGTGGTCCAGCGATGCGGGCCAGAACCTCGGCCCGCGGTCCAAGCAAGGCGATCTCGCCGTCGCGCATCACCAGGAGGCGGTCGGCATCGGCCAGGATCTGCGGCCGGTGGGCGACGATGATCACGGTCGTGCCCTTGGCCTTCAGCCCGGCGATCGTGCCCATCAGCGCGGCCTCGCCATCCGCGTCGAGGTTGGAGTTCGGCTCGTCCAGCACCACCAGCTTGGGCTGGCCGAACACGGCGCGGGCCAGGCCGACGCGCTGGCGCTGGCCGCCCGACAGCGGCACGCCGCCGTCGCCGATCGGGGTGTCGTAGCCCTGCGGCAGCCGCACGATCATGTCGTGCACGCCGGCCAGCTCGGCCGCCGCCACCACCTGCTCGGAGTCGACCTTGCCCATGCGGGCGATGTTCTCGGCCACCGTACCGGGGAAGATGTCGACCACCTGCGGCAGGTAGCCGAGATGCGGCCCCAGCGTCTCGGGCGACCATTGCCCGAGATCGGCGCCGTCGAGGCGGACCGCGCCGTCGGTCGGCGGGTAGATGCCGCACAGCAGGCGGCACAGCGTGCTCTTGCCCGAGGCGGAAGGGCCGACCATGCCCAGCACCTCGCCGGCCGCGATCTCGAAGCTGACGCGCTTGATGATCGGCGTCTTGCCCTGCGGCGCGACGAAGACCAGCTTGTCGATCTGCACCTTGCCCGACGGCGGCGGCAGGGTCAGCCCGTCCTTGCGCTTCGGCAGGGCGGTCAGGATCTTCTCGATCGATTCATAGGACTGGCGGGCGCTGATGAACTGGCGCCAGGAGCTGATCGCCTGCTCGACCGGGGCCAGGGCGCGGGACAGCAGCATCGAGCCGGCGATCATGCCGCCCGAGGTCAGCTCGCCATGCAGCAGCAGATAGGCGCCGACGCCCATCACGAAGCTCTGCACGAAGATGCGGACGAATTTCGAGGAACCGCCGATGACCGCCGACCGGTCGGAGCTGCGCTCCTGCCCCTGCAGCGCCGCCTCGGCGTCCTTGCGCCAGCGGCCCATCAGCGCCGGCAGCATGCCCATGGCGCGGACGGTCTCGGCGCTGCGGATGGCGCCCTCGGCCTGGCGCTGGGCCACGACCTGCAGCTTGTTGGCGTCGGTGGTCGGGCCGCGCAGCATCTTCTCGTTGGTCAGCGCCAGGCCGAACAGGATGGCGGCGGAGACCAGCGCGGTGACACCCAGCGCCCAGTGCAGCAGGAACATGACGACAATGAAGACCGGCGCCCAGGGGGCGTCGAACAGCGGGCCGATCGACGGGCCGCCGATGAAGGCGCGGATCTGCGACAGGTCGCGCAGCGCCTGGCCGCCCACCGGCGCGCCCAGCACGGCGCCGTTCACCCCGGTCTCGACCAGGGTGCCGGCCAGCTTCCGCTCGAACCGGGTGCCGATCCGGGCCAGCAGCGCCGAGCGCAGCCCGTCGAGCCAGCCCAGGATGATGAAGGCGAAGGCGGCGATCAGGGTCAGGAACACCAGCGTCTCGACATGGGCGCTGCCCAGCACACGGTCGAACAGCTGGTAGGAATAGAGCGGCGACACCATCACCAGCAGGTTGATGACGAAGCTGAACCCGCCCGCCACCAGGAACCACGGCCTGACCGACAAAAGGGCCTGGCGGGCGGCGCTCGGCGGTGTCACATCTGTCTTCGCCATAATGTCTTTTCCCCTCGTCGGCCTGCCTGGCGCCACCGCCCTGTGACCGACTTTATATACCGTCGTATACTGATCGAGAAGCAGACCGCCCCGCTACCGGAAAGCGAACTGGGTCCCCCTGAGGACGCGTAATTGAATAATTCATTCCTGACTTTGTAACTGTGTCACAGGCAACACCTATTGTCCCGACAGATTCAGCGAGGGGCATGGCAAAATTCTGACGATTTCGCGACTGATCCTTCTCGCTTGGCGCCGGGCCCGGATGGAGTCTAGGATGGCCTCGCATGGAACAAAGAAGCAACTCCGCCCAGATGGACTCCCTGGCCCGGCTGCAGACGGCGCAGGTCACGCGCGGGGTGCGCCGCTGGCTCGCCGCCGCCGGCCAGGCCAGCGTGGCGGAGTTCGGGCTGCCCGACGGCCGCCGCGCCGATGTCTTCGCGGTCGACGGGGCCGGCGGCATCATCCTGGTCGAGGTCAAGGTCTCGGTCGCCGATTTCCGCGGCGACCGCAAGTGGCAGAACTACGCCGCCTATTGCGACCGGTTCTGCTTCGCCGTGCCGGAGGATTTCCCGCAGGAGCTGATCGGGCCGGAATGCGGGCTGATCGTCGCCGACGGCTTCGACGCCGTGCTGCTGCGGCCGCCGCCGGAGCACCGCCTGCCGCCGCCCCGGCGCAAGGCGCTGGTGCTGGAGTTCGGCCGGGTCGCGGCGCAGCGCCTGCACCTCATGGAGGATGAGGGCGCGCTGGTCGGCTGGCGCGGCACCGGCGCGATCTGACCCGGCTGCATCCGGCCTGTTGCATCAGACCCTGGCGTCGGGGGCTCGCCTGCGGCGGATGCCTCGTCAGGGCGCGCGGCGGGGCCTGCGGCCGCCGGCCTTCGGGGCGGTGGTGCTGGCCCGCAGCAGCAGCTGGTTCGGCAGCGTCGTCCTGAGCGGCGGGGCGGCGGCATCGCGGTCCAGCAGCATCAACAGGATCTCCGCGGCCTGGCCCGAGCTCGGCCGTCGGCTGCCGCAGCGTGGCCAGGGGGGGCTCGCAGAAGGCGCCGACCGGGACGCCGTCGAAGCCCAGGACCGACAGGTCGCCGGGCACCGCCACGCCCTGCGGCCGCACCGTGCTCATGAAGGCGATGGCGGCGTCGTCCCAGCAGGCGATGGCCGCGGTGGGGCGCGGCGCCAGCGCCAGCCAGGCCCGAGCGGCGTCGACGCCGCTCTCGAAACCGTCCTGGAACGCATGGCCGCCGCCATGGCGGACCACCGCCCGGTCGGGCAGGCCGGCGGCTGCCAGCGCCTCGGCCAGCCCCCCGAACCGCTCGGCCTCGTGATAGCTGCCGGCCGGCCCGGCGATATAGAAGAACGACCGGTGGCCCAGGCCGATCAGCTGCAGCACCGCCTCGCGCATGGCCTTGCGGTCATCGGCGATCACGCTCGGAATCCCGGCCGCGCTGCGGTCCTGCAGCACCGACACGATCGGGATGCCGGCATTGACGAGCGACCGCCGGCCATGGGGCGGCAGCTCCGCGGCGCCGATCAGGATCGCGCCGCGGACGATGCCGCCGACCGCGAGGTCGGGAATGTGCTGCTCCTCTGCCGGGGTACGATTGCGGCCGGCGATCAGAAGGTTGAAGCCGTTGTCCGAGAGGGTCGCGGCGACGCTCTGCAGCACCTCGGGGACGACCTGAGAGGCGCCGTTGGCGATCGCGGGCTCCGACAGCACCGCCATGATGATGTTGGACGCGCCGACCCGCAGATTCCGGGCGGCGGCATTGGGGACGTAGCCGAGCTGCTCGGCTGCCGCCAGGATCCGGCGGCGTGTCGCCTCGTTGACCCGGCCGGGACGGGCGAGGGCGCGGCTGACGGTCGAGGTGGCGACGCCCGCCAGCCGTGCGACGTCGCGCATGAGAGGACTGAAAGCCTCACGACCCATCGGGCGCTTGCCCATAGTCCTATACACTCTTTCCTGCCGCCATCCCTCGCCGCGATGACAGAGCGTCGTCGCGGCGAGGCCGGCAGCCAAATGGCTGATCGAAAGCCTCCATTAGACCCGCTAAAAAGCGGTTGAAAAGCAGGGTAACGTTGCCATCGTGCGGCAATCGATTGCCGCCTCGCGTCGCCTGGCTCGGGCAGGGCATCGAGAATGTCTCCCGCAGCGCGTTCGACGACACGCTCACCGGCGACAACCGGCTGCATGCAGCCCCGGCAACGACATGCTGAAGGGTTGCGCGGCAACGACAGCTTCGCCTGTGCCGCGATCGGCAACAGCACCGTGGCGGCGGCCGGCAAGAACTAGATCGTCGACTTCGCCCCGGGCGACAAGATCGACCTGTCGGCGATCGACGCCACGGCCGCCAGGGCGTCCATCTCGAGACCACCGGCGACAAGGTGCCGGACGCGATCATCACGGTCTATGCCGACCACGCCCTGACGGCGGAGGATCTCGTGCTGCAATGGTCCTCGGCCGGCGCTCCCTCTCGGAGCGCCTGGCATCTCATATCTGATGTTTATCAAATAACAATCAAATACAATAATTCGGGACCGGCTCGGCCGACGCCGCCTTTTCCGGGAGTTCTTCGCTCCGGGCCGAAGGTTCCAAAATTTCCGAAGGGGACGAAAAAAACTTCTTGCCGCCTTCTCGGTTTTTGCCGATGAATTGTCGCGATAGGGGATTCCATCCTATCTGCTTGGCACTTTTATTGCGTCCTCCATTTCCGAGGAGCGGATTTCCGCGCATACGCCACCTGCGCCGGTGGGACCGAACCAATCATACCATTGCGAGAGAGCACAGGGCTGCGTCCGCCTCCGGCGAAGCGCGGACCTGGTCCTGCGCTGACCTCGAAGGAGGGGACATATCATGGCTGTCATCAACGGAACCGCCGGTGATGATCTGTTCGACGGCTTGAATTCCGCCGATACCTATAACGGCTTGGCCGGCAACGACACGGTGTCCTACGAGACCTCGTCGGCCGCCGTGAACGTCAATCTCCTGGCCGGCACGGGATCCGGGGGCTTTGCCGCCGGCGATGCGTATAACAGCATCGAGAACGTGAACGGCAGCGCGTTCGCCGACACCCTGATCGGCGATGCCAACGCCAACATCCTGCGGGGCTTCGACGGCAACGACAACCTCCAGGGTGGGGGCGGGGACGACGTCCTGCGCGGCATCAACGGCGACGACATCCTTGCCGGAGGCGTCGGAAACGACATCCTGGACGGTGGCGTGGGCACGGACGCGCTCGACGGCGGCGACGGCATCGACACCGCCTTCTACGGCAACGCGGCCGCGGCCGTCGCGGTCGATCTGCAGACCGGGGCCGGCCGGGGCGGCGACGGCGACGACACCCTGACCAATGTCGAGAACGTCACGGGCAGCGCCTTCGACGACAATCTCCGCGGCAACGCGCTGGTGAATGTGCTGGCGGGCGGCGACGGCGCCGACCAGCTGCACGGCTTCGAGGGCGACGACACCCTGCAGGGCGGAGCGGGAACCGATACCCTCAACGGCGACCAGGGCAACGACACTCTCGGCGGCGGCGCCGGCGACGACATCCTGCAGGGGCTCGATGGCGCCGACGCGCTCGATGGCGGCGACGGCATCGACACGGCGTATTACGCGAATTCGGCAGCCGGGGTCAGGATCGACCTGACCAGCGGCACCGGCGAGGGCGGCGACGCCGAGGGCGACACGCTGACCAACATCGAGAACCTCACCGGCTCGGGCTTCGACGACCGCCTGACCGGCGATGGCGGCGCCAATTCGTTCGCCGGCGGTGACGGCGGCGACGTGCTCCGCGGCGAGGGCGGCAACGACGTCCTCAGCGGCGATCTCGGCGACGACCGGATCACTGGCGGCTCGGGCGCCGACGTGATCGATGGCGGCGACGGCATCGACATAGCCGAATACGACTTTTCGGCCACGGCAGTGACCATCAACCTGGCGACCGGCACCACCTCGGGCGGCGACGCCGAGGGCGACACGCTGACGGGGATCGAGGATCTCGCCGGCTCGGCCTTCGATGACGTCCTGACCGGCGATGACGGCGCCAATGCGCTCGTCGGCAACGACGGCAACGACACGCTCGCCGGCGGTGCCGGCAACGACACGTTCTTCGGTGATGCCGGCAACGACACGCTCTACGGCGATGCCGGCAACGACAGCTTTTTTGGCAGCGTCGGCGACGATCAGATCGATGGTGGCGACGGCGACGACTTCCTCGCGGGGGAAGATGGGGCCGACGTCATCGACGGCGGTGCCGGTATCGACACGGCCGACTACGGCGCATCAGCCGCGGGGGTGGCGGTCAACCTGGCGGACGGCACCGCCTCGGGCGGTGACGCCGAGGGCGACATGCTCACCAACATCGAGAACCTCATCGGCTCGGCCTTCGACGACACGCTGATCGGCGACGGAGACGCGAACACGCTCACCGGCGGCGCCGGGGACGACATCCTCGGCGGCTTCGCAGGCGCCGATGTCCTCGACGGCGGCGACGGCATCGACCGGGCGACCTATTCGGCCTCGGCAGCGGGGGTCACGGTCGACCTCTCGGCCGGCACCGCCTCGGGCGGCGACGCCGAGGGCGACACGCTCAGCAGCATCGAGAACCTCACCGGCTCCGCCTTCACCGACCATCTCTACGGCAGCGCCGACGCCAATGTGATCGACGGCGGCGCCGGCGACGACACGCTCCGCGGCGGGGCGGGGGCGGACCAGCTGATCGGCGGCGACGGGTCGGACTTCGCCAACTACCAGGGCTCGGCCGCGGGTGTGACGATCGACCTGCTGGCCAGTACCGCCTCGGGCGGCGATGCGGATGGCGACGTCCTGACCGGCATCGAGAACCTCTACGGTTCCAGCAACGACGACCATCTGACCGGCGACAACGGCCGCAACATCATCGGCGGCGAACTGGGCGACGACACCATCATCGGCAATGGCGGCGACGACAGCCTATCGGGCGAGGCGGGCGACGACAATCTCGACGGCGGCGACGGCAACGACCGGCTCGTCGGCGGCGCCGGCATCGACACCATCCATGGCGGCGTGGGCAACGACTCGGTCGATGCCGGCAGCGAGAATGACGTGGTCTTCGGCGAGACCGGCGACGACACGGTCACCGGCGGCGCCGGCAACGACCAGATCGACGGCGGCGACGGCCACGACTTCATCGAGGCCGGGGCCGGCGCCGACACCATCGCCGGCGGGGCCGGGGTGGACACCGCCAGCTACGCGGGATCGGGGTCCGGGGTGACGGTCGACCTCGCAGGCGGCACCGGCACCGGCGGCGACGCCGCGGGCGACACCCTGACCGGGATCGAGCAGGTGATGGGCTCCGCCTTCGCCGACAATCTCGGCGGCGATCTCGGCGCCAACACCCTCTGGGGCGGGGGCGGGGACGACCAGCTCGCCGGCTTCGGCGGGGCGGATCTGCTCAAGGGCGGCGCCGGCAACGACACCTTCATCTATGCCGATGTGGACGACAGCACCGTGGCGGCCAGCGGCAAGGACACGATCGCCGATTTCACCGCGGGCGACCGGATCGACCTGTCCCGGATCGACGCCGACGCCAGCGCGACGAACGGCGACACCGCCTTCACCTTCGGCACCGGTGGCTTCACCGGCACGGCGGGCGAGCTGCGGGTTGTGGATTTCGGCGATGGCCGCCAGGGCGTCTATCTCGACATCAATGGCGACAAGAGCCCGGATTCGATCATCACCGTCCTCTCCGACCACGCCCTGACGGCGGCGGATTTCGTGCTGTAGCGTTCCCAGGGGCCGGGCGTCACGGGCGCCCGGCCCTCCGGTTTCGTGCAAACACAATGTTCGTTGCCGGCCGGCCGCGTATCGTTCATGATACGTTCTATGAATGAGGCGCAGCGGACTTTCCGTTGATGCAATCGCGGCTGGCGCGCTCGGTGCGGCTGTCGATCGCGATGACCGAGCGGATCCGGGCCGACTACCTGCTGCGCAAGGAAAAGCGGATCGCGTCGGGCGAGCAGGAGCGGCGGCGGGCGAAGCGCGAGCAGGTGGCCGAGATCGCGGTGAAGGCGATCGCCAGACCGGCGGAGCCGGAAGACGCCGAGTGCGTCCGGTCGCCGGTGTGGGAGAAGCTCGCCGAGGACGAGATCCTGGACGTGCGGCTGGACCTGCTGTCGCCGGAGGAATTCGTGCGCGAGGTGAGCCGGAAGATTGGCTTCCCGCCCGACCCGTCCTGGCTGCCGCCGGGATGGGCGGATGAGGCGGTGACCGTCGAGGTCGTGGCGGAGACCGCCGAGCCCGAGCCAGCGGAGGATCGGCCTCGCCCGCTCGACGACTCTGCCGCTGGGCTGCCCCTGTCGCCGCCGTCGAAACCGGACAGCAGTTGATCGCTGCGTCGCCTCCCTTCACCGTCGTTGCGAGGAGGCGCAGCCGACGAGGCAATCCATCGATCCGCTCATGCTGCTGCATGGATTGCTTTGCTGCGCTCGCAATGACGGTGTGGGTTGCAGAGTCAGATGCCAGGACCAGATAGTTTTGCCTTTCCTGCTTGCGGGAGAGGTCGGAGGCGCTTGTGCCTCTGGGTGAGGGGGCGAGGCCGGGGCGGGACGCGTCCGGCTGCGCCCGGGCGGCGATAGGACGGGAATAACAATCCGGTATGCGTTCGGGTGGTTCCCGTCGCGCACAATTCCATGTATGTCGTGGGGTCGCCTCGGGCCGAGTCGTCCAGCCTGCAACCCCGAATCAGAGTGGCGCTATGCTGAGAACCCGTCCTCGCAATCTTGTCCTCGGTGCCCTGGCCGGCCTCGCCGTGGCCGCCGGTGTCGCCGTGCCGGGAACGGCCTCGGCGCAGAATGTGCAGTACATCTCCTCCAGCCGCGACTGGCACGCCTTCCAGTTCACCGAGAACGGCGGCAAGGCCTGCTACATCGCCTCGAAGCCGACCAAGGCCGAGCCGGCCAATGTCCGCCATGGCGACGTGTTCATCCTGGTCACCAACCGGCCGGCGGAGAAGCAGAAGAACGTCGTCAGCCTGCAGGTCGGCTACACGCTGAAGCAGGGCGCCGACGTCACCGCCACCATCGGCGGCAAGAACTTCCAGCTGTTCACCGACGGCAACACCGCCTGGTCGCGCGATGCGGCGGCGGACGATGCGCTGGTTGCGGCGATGAAGGGCGGGTCGACCATGACGGTCAAGGCCACCTCCTCGCGCGGCACCGGCACCAACTACACCTTCTCCCTCGCCGGCATCTCGGCGGCGCTGGGCGAGATCGCCAAGGCCTGCGGCGCCTGACCGCAGCGTCCCCGGCGGTCGCCAGGCCGCCGCTGTTGATGTAAAACGGCCCGGCCCCTTCCGGATGGGAGGGGCCATCGCCATTTCTGGGCCTTCCGGAGGTCCCATGGGTATCGAAACGCACGCCACCACCTTCGCGCCGCCCGCGCCCCGCGCCGACGGCCGTATCAACCTGGTCGGCCTCGACCGAGCCGAGCTGGCGGAGACGCTGGCGACCTTGGGCGAGCCGGCGTTCCGCGCGCGCCAGCTGTTCGGCTGGATGTACAAGCGCGGCGCCACCGATTTCCAGGCGATGAGCGACCTGGCCAAGGGCCTGCGCGCCAAGCTGGCGGACGGCTTCGCCCTCGACCGGCTGCAGGTGGTGCGGCAGCAGGACTCGTTCGACGGCACCAAGAAGTGGCTGGCCCGGATGGAAGACGGGCAGGAGATCGAATCCGTGCACATCCCGGAGGAGGATCGCGGCACGCTCTGCGTCTCCTCCCAGGTCGGATGCACCCTGACCTGCAAGTTCTGCCACACCGGCACCCAGCGCCTGGTCCGCAACCTCGAAGCCTCGGAGATCGTCGGCCAGGTCATGCTGGCCCGCGACATCCTGGAGGATTGGGGGCGGGAAGGGGATGACCGCCGGCTCACCAACATCGTCATGATGGGCATGGGCGAGCCCCTCTACAATTTCGAGAACGTCAAGCGTGCGCTGAAGCTGGTGATGGACCCGGAGGGCATCGCCCTGTCGCGCCGCCGCATCACGCTCTCGACCGCCGGCGTGGTGCCGATGATGAAGCGCTGCGGCGAGGAGCTGGGCGTGAACCTGGCGGTGTCGCTGCACGCCGTGACCGACGAGCTGCGCGACCAGATCGTGCCGATCAACAGGAAGTACCCGGTCAAGGAGCTCTTGGACGCCTGCCGCGAATACCCCGGCGTCAACAATGCCCGGCGCATCACCTTCGAATACGTGATGCTGAAGGACGTCAACGACACCCCGGCCGATGCGCGCCAACTGGTGCGCATCCTCAAGGGCATCCCAGCGAAGATGAACCTGATTCCCTTCAACCCCTGGCCGGGCGCGCCCTTCGAATGCTCGACGCCGGAGGCGATCGACCGCTTCGCCGACATCCTGATGGAGGCCGGCTATGCCAGCCCGATCCGGACGCCGCGCGGCAGCGACATCCTCGCCGCCTGCGGCCAGCTGAAGTCGGACAGCGTGCGCCAGCGCGCCTCGGCCCGTGCTGCCGCCCCGGCTGCCGCGGCCGCCGTCCACTGATCCGCCGCGCATGACCCTCGCCGAATTCTTCCAGACCCCGGGCGCCTGGGCGCTGCTCTTCGCCCTGCTGGCGATGCCGGCCCTGGCCCGCATGCTGGCCCGGGCCGGCCTGGCCCGCGGCTGGGCGCTCCTGGCCCTGGTGCCGCATGTCGGCGTCATGCTGGTCTTCGCCGTGCTGCTGTTCCGGCGCTGGCCGTCGATCCTGGCGCTGGGGGAGGGCAAGCGGTGAGCGACGTGCTCGAGGCCCTGTCCCGGATCTATGGCCCCGGCTGGATGGGGGACCTGCCGCATTGGGGCACCAACCTGGTCATCGGCATCTACATCGTGCTGCTGATGAGCTTCGCCGCCTATGCGCTGGTCAAGGCGCGGGTGACGCCGCTGTGGTCGATCCTGCTGCTGGTGCCCTATCTCGACGTCATCGTGCTCTGGGTCATCGCCTTCATCCGCTGGCCGCGCATCGACGGGCAGCGGCCGCACATCGTGCACCGGGGATGAGGCGCCGGCGCCTCGGCCTGGCTCTCGCGCCGGCCCTGGCTTGGCTTTTCCTCTCGTCCCATGCCTTTGCCGCCGAGACCGACATCCGCGGCTGGAACGGCCTGACCTGGGGCATGACCGCGCAGCAGGTCGACGCCGCCCTGCCGCAGGCCGTGCCCCTGTCGCCGCCCTGGGACTTCGGCCCGCTCTATGCCGAGCGCATGGTGCGGGACGTGGTGGTCGGCGGCATCGCCTTCGACCTGGTGCCGGAGCTGGCGCGGCAGGACGGGCGGCTGGTCCAGATCCTGTTCGAGCGGCGCTCGCCGATCCCCGGGCCGTCGGAGCTGCAATCCTTCGTCAACGACCTGCACGCCCGGCTGGGGCCGCCGGCCGAGAGCTGCGTCGTCGAGTCCGGCCTGGTGACGCGGCTGTGGCGCTTCCCCTCGGCCCAGGTGGCGCTGACCGCGGTCGACTTCTCCGCCGACGGCAGCCGCGGCCGGCTGCAGCGCCTCCTGCTGCGCTACACCGCCGCCGATCGCGCGCCGCGGTCGCCCTGCGAACGGAACAAACCCGGATCATGAACGCGATGGCAACGGAATCGCTTCATTCCGCGGCGATCGGGGTCTAGGGTCGAGGCTCTATCGAACGCCCGTGATTCCCTCTCCGCCCCACCGGGAGCCAAGAGCATGAGTGATTCCACCGACTACGTGCCGCCGAAGGTCTGGACCTGGGACAAGGCGAGCGGCGGCCAGTTCGCCAGCATCAACCGCCCGATCGCCGGGCCGACGCATGACAAGGACCTGCCGGTCGGCCGCCACCCGTTCCAGCTCTACTCGCTGGCGACGCCGAACGGCCAGAAGGTCACGATCCTGTTCGAGGAGCTGCTGGCCGCCGGCCACAGCGGCGCCGAATACGACGCCTGGCCGATCCGCATCGGCGACGGCGACCAGTTCGGCAGCGGTTTCGTCGATGCCAACCCGAACTCGAAGATCCCGGCGCTGGTCGACCGCAGCGGCCCGGCCCCGGTGCGGGTGTTCGAATCCGGCGCCATCCTGATGCATCTGGCCGAGAAGTTCGGGGCGTTCCTGCCGGAATCCGGCCCGGCCCGCGCCGAGACGCTGTCCTGGCTGTTCTGGCAGATGGGCAGTGCCCCCTTCCTCGGCGGCGGCTTCGGCCACTTCTTCGTCTATGCCCCGGTGAAGATCGAATACGCGATCAACCGCTATTCGATGGAGGCCAAGCGCCTGTTCGACGTGCTCGACCGGCGGCTGGGCGAGAGCGAGTACGTGGCCGGCGGCGACTACACCATCGCCGACATGGCCTGCTGGCCCTGGTTCGGCGGCCTGGCGCTCGGCCGGTCCTACACCCGCGCCGACGAGTTCCTCGACCTGGCGAGCTACAGGAACGTGCAGCGCTGGGCCAAGGCGATCGACGCCCGGCCGGCGGTGAAGCGCGGCCGCATCGTCAACCGGCTGTCCGGCGATCCGTCCGAGCAGCTGCATGAGCGCCACGACGCCAGCGACTTCGAGACCCGGACCCAGGACAAGCTGGCGGCCCGGGGCTGAGCCGCGGGGTAGGGGAGGCCCAAAAAGGAAGCGCCCCGCCGTGAAGGCGGGGCGCGGTCCCGTAAAGGCCTGTCGGATCAGACGAAGGTGAAGTCCGATGCCGTCAGGTGCAGCGCGGCGAGATCGTCCACGCTGTGCACATTGCTCAGCTCGGCGAACACGTCCGCATGGTTGGCCGAGGTGACATAGGCCAGGTTCGCGGTGCCGGTCTTGCTGTCGTAGTAGGCGATGATGTCGCCGGCGGCCTCGCCGGAGATGCCCTGCGCGGCAGCGGAGCCCGAGGCGAAGCTCTGGTCGGTGACCACGACCACATGCTCGCCATTCGCGCCCGAGGCCGCACCGCTGTAGAAGGTGTCGACCGCGCTGCCCGACCCGCCGCTGGCGTGGTTGACGAAGTTCGCGCCGGCGCCGTCGGTGCCGATGCCCTTCGCGTCGAAGGCGAACTTGTCGTGCGCCGCGTCGAAGTCGGTGACGGTGGTGAAGCCCTGGATCGAGCCGAACTTCGGATCGTGGAAACGGAACAGGAAGGTGTCGTCGCCGGCGCCGCCGGTCAGATAGTCCCTGCCGTCGCCGCTGATGAGGGTGTCGTTGCCGGAGTCGCCGTAGAGCTTATCATTGCCCTCGCCGACATCGGTGCGCGGCGTGTTGCGGCCGTTGTCGCCGGCGAGGACGTCGTCGCCCAGGCCGCCATGGAGGGCATCGTTGCCCTCGCTGCCGAAGAGATGGTCGTTGCCGGCGCCGCCATAGAGATGGTCGATGTTCTGGCCGCCGAAGATGAAGTCGTTACCGTCGTCACCGTAGAGGGTGTCGTTGCCCTGGTCGCCGTTGATGTGGTCCTCGCCGCTGCCGCCGCGGACGGTGTCGTCGCCGAGATTGCCCGTGAGGATATCGTTGCCGTCGTCGCCGCGGATCAGATCGTTGCCCGAGCCGCCGTCGATGTTGTCGAGGCCGCCGCCACCCTTGGCGACGTCGTTGCCTTCGCCTGCCAGGATCGTGTCGTTGCCCAGATCACCATTGATCCGGTCATTGCCCCAGGGATCGATGATCAGATCGTCACCGGTGCCACCGACAAGGATGTCGTCGCCCAGTCCGCCCAGGATAGGATTTGGCATGACTGATTACTCCTTTATGCGGGAAACCTTATGCCCTAAGGCATAATACTCAGAATCGTGACCGTTGCATGAATCATCACAAGATTTCCCTTGTGTCTACACTCAGGGTTCGCTGTGGAAGCTGATGGAAATGCCGGGAGCATTTTGTGAATGAACGATTAAAATCCTGTATGCCGCAGGAGACATAGCCTCGGGAGCATCGAAATCAAATCTGCCTAAAATTTGATCTCTGAAAATGTCGGGTATTGCGGTTCAAATTTGTCACAGTCGAATCTTAAAGATCTGCTGCGTGGTTTGACGATTCGGCACTGAAATCAGAATCAGCGCTGAGATAGAGGATTCGGGAAGGCCGGGCGTTTCGAAATCTGTGCCCACCGGTGCCGGGGCCCGGGCGGCGCCGGCGCGGCGACCGGCCATCGCCGCCCGGGCCGGCGATCCCGCCCCGACGGCCTC
>NZ_JANX01000101.1 GCF_000767795.1 Inquilinus limosus MP06
ATTTTGTCGAGGCCGGGACCAGCCCTCACCCGCCAGCGCTGCGCGCTGTCGACCTCTCCCGCGTCCGGCGGGAGAGGCAATCCGAAAGACCGGCGTGATCCCGCTTCGCGATCGCCCCGAGCAAACATCCGGCCAGCAGAGCCGGCCATCATGGGAGGAGGGACGCCATGGGAGCGCGGCTGCGCTGGTTCATCGTCTTCCTGCTGTTCCTGGGCGGCGGCATCAGCTATCTCGACCGGGCCGCGCTGTCGATCGCGGCGCCGCTGATCGCCGACGACCTCGGACTCGACCCCGCCCGCCTCGGTATCGTCTTCAGCAGCTTCTTCTTCGGCTACGCCCTGTTCTGCTTCGTCGGCGGCTGGGCGTCCGACAGGATCGGGCCGAAGAACGTCTTCACCCTGGCGATGACGGTCTGGTCGGTGTTCTGCGGCCTGACCGCCGCCGCCACCAGCCTGGCCTTCCTGCTGGTGGTGCGGGTGGTCTTCGGCATGGGCGAGGGGCCGTTCAGCGCCACCGCAAACAAGGTGGTCAGCAACTGGTTTCCGCGCCGCGAGCAGGCGACCGCCGTCGGCCTCGCCAATGCCGGGCAGCCGATCGGCGCCGCTTTGGCCGGGCCGGTGGTCGGGTCGATCGCCGTGCTGGCGGGCTGGCGCATCTCCTTCATCGTCATCGCCGCGGTCGGGCTGGCCTGGGTCGTGGGCTGGGCGCTGCTGGCCACCGACCGGCCGGAGCAGCACCGTTGGCTCGGCACCGTCGAGCGCAAGGAGCTGGAGGAGGAGCGGGCCAAGCCGCCGGCCGTGACGGCCCGGCTGCCGCTCTCCGCCTATCTGCGCCGGCCGGCGATCCTGGCCACCGCCTTCGCCTTCTTCGGCTACGCCTACATCCTCTATTTCTTCCTGTCCTGGTTCCCGACCTATTTGGTCAAGGCGCAGGGCCTCAGCATCGGGACCATGGGTGTGGTCAATGCCATCCCCTGGATGATCGGCTGCATCGGCATGGTGCTGGGCGGCATGGTCTGCGACCGCCTCTACCAGCGCACCGGCAACGCCGTGTTCGCGCGCAAGCTGATCCTGGTCGGCAGCCTGGCCATCGCGGCGATCTGCGTCGCGTTGGCCGGCGTCGTCACCGGCGTCACCGGCGTGGTGGCGCTGATGGCGGTCTCGGTCTTCTTCATGTACCTGACCGCGAACACCTACTGGGCGATCATCCTCGACACGGTGGAGGAGGGGCGGGTCGGCAGCGTCGGCGGCTTCGTCCACCTGATCGCCAACCTCGCCGGCATCGTGGCGCCGTCGGTCACCGGCTTCATGGTCGAGTGGTCGGGCAGCTTCGCCGGCGCCTTCGTGCTGACCGGCGCCATCGCCATCGTCGGCGCGCTGTCGGTCGCGGTGTTCGTGCGCAGCCCTGCGCCGGCGGAGCGGCCGTGGCCGCAGCCGGCCAAATCGCTGGCCGGGGCGGGCTCGCAGAGATCGTAAGGGGCCGCGCTATTTCCCGGCGCGCCACTCCACCACGCCGAAATCGGTGACCAGCGCGACCACGCGGCCGGCCTCGTCGAGGCCGAACCAGGAGGCGTAGAAGCCGTCGCCCCAGCCCGAGGAGAACATCGCCACATTGGCCTGCCCATACGGGCGCAGCAGCCAGGCCCGGCTGCCGACCGGCGCGCTGTTCAGGGCATCGACCAGCCGCATCGTCGCGGCCTCGCCGGCCGTCGCCGCCAGGTAGGGCGCCTGGGTGGCGGCGTCCATGAACGCACCGGTGCCGGTGTCGACGCCGTAGCCGTGGATGTATCCCGGCTTCAGCGCCGCGAGGGTCTGGCCGGGGCGCAGCGCCATCTCCCAGCGCACCGCCGGCCGGTCGGAGAAGAGGATGCGGGCGAAGGCCACGCGCTCGTCATCCGGCAGCTTTGCCAGGGCCAGCTGGACCGGGAATTTGCCGATGGGCACGCGCCGGGCGAAAGCCTCGATGCCGTCGCAGACGAAGGGATCGCAGGCGACGATCCGGCCGCTCGGCACCCCGAGGAGGCCGATGTCGAGCCGCGAAAGCTCGACCGGCCCGTCGGAGGCCGCGACGGTGAAGCCGGAGCCGAAAGCCTGTGAGAACAGGACCGATTGGGAGAGCGGGGGCTGTTCCGCAGAGGCCCGGCCGGCCGGTGCACAAGCCATCGCAAGCAGCAGGCACCAGGCGAACGGTCGGAACAAGGGGCGCATCAACCCGGCTCCTGCCGCTGCTCCGTCATGACGCCGTGACCATCTCCGGATCGCGGTTCGGCCGGTCCGGCGCCACCAGCTCGCCGCGCTCCGCCGCCTCCTGCTGCCGGCGCCACATCTCGGCATAGCGGCCGTTCTCGGCCAGCAGCTGGGAATGGCTGCCGCGCTCGGCGATGCGGCCGTCGGCCAGCACGATGATCTCGTCGGCGTCGATCACGGTCGACAGCCGGTGCGCGATCACCAGCGTGGTCTTGCCCTGGCTGACCTCGCGCAGATTGGCCTGGATCTCGCGCTCGGTGTTGGTGTCGAGCGCCGAGGTCGCCTCGTCGAACAGCAGGATCGCCGGGTCCTTCAGGATGGTGCGGGCGATCGCCACGCGCTGCTTCTCGCCGCCGGACAGCTTCAGCCCGCGCTCGCCGACCTTGGTGTCGTAGCCGTCGGGCAGGCGCAGCACGAAGTCGTGGATCCGCGCCATCTGGGCGGCCGCGACCACCTCCTCGTCGGTTGCCCCCGGCCGGCCATAGGCGATGTTGTAGCGGATGGTGTCGTTGAACAGCACCGTGTCCTGCGGGACGATGCCGATCGCCCCGCGCAGGCTGGCCTGGGTGATGTCGCGGATGTCCTGCCCGTCGATCCGCACCGCCCCGGCGGTGACGTCGTAGAAGCGGAACAAGAGGCGGCTGATGGTCGACTTGCCCGCCCCGGTCGGCCCGACGATGGCGACGGTGTGCCCGGCCGGCACGGTGAAGGTCACGCCCTTCAGGATGGCGCGGCGCGGGTCGTAGCCGAACTCGACATCGGTGAAGCTGACCGTGCCGCCCTGCACCTGCAGCGGCCGGGCGCCCGGCGCGTCCGTCACCTCCTGCGGCACGCCGAGCAGCGAGAACATCTTCTCGATGTCCACCAGCGCCTGCTTCACCTCGCGATAGACGAAGCCGAAGAAGTTCAGCGGCAGGTACAGCTGGATCAGATAGGTGTTGGCCAGCACGAAGTCGCCGACCGTCAGCCGGCCCTCGACGATGCCGGCCGCGGCCATCCACATCACCGCGGTCAGGCCGATGGCGATGATCGCCGCCTGGCCGATGTTCAGCAGCGACAGCGACACCTGGCTGCGCACCGCCGCCCGCTCGTAGCGGATCAGCGACGCCTCGTAGCGCCGCGCCTCATGGTCCTCATTGCCGAAATACTTGACCGTCTCGAAGTTCAGCAGGCTGTCGATCGCCTTGGTGTTGGCCTCCTGGTCGGTCTCGTTCATCTGCCGGCGGTACTTGGTCCGCCATTCCGTCACCCACAGGGTGAAGGCGATGTAGAGGACGACCGTGGCCAGCGTCACCAGGGCGAACCACAGGTCGAGGATCCACCACAGCACGGCGACGACGAACAGGATCTCGACCAGCGTCGGCAGGATGTTGAACAGCATGAAGCGCAGCAAGGTGTCGATCGCCGCATTGCCCCGTTCGATCGCCCGCGACAGGCCGCCGGTCTGGCGGTCGAGATGGAAGCGCAGCGACAGGCTGTGCAGGTGCTGGAACGTCGCCAGGCCGGTGCGGCGGATGGCGCGCTGCGCCACCTTGGCGAAGATCGCGTCGCGCAGCTCGCCGAAGGCCAGGCTCAGCACCCGGGCCGCGCCATAGGCCAGGATGACGCCGACCGGCAGGATCAGCGGCAGCCCGCCCTTCACCGACAGCGCGTCGATGGCCTGCTTGTAGAAGATCGGGGTGTAGACGCTGGCGATCTTGGCCGCGATCAGCAGCAGCACCGCCAGCACCACCCGGACCCGCATCTCCAGCTGGCCGGCCGGCCAGAGGTAGGGGGCGAGCGAGCGCAAGGGATGACGACCCTTGGCGGCGTCGATGACGGAAGGGGGCGTGGCGGCGTTCATGGTGCGTACCCTAAGCGGGCAGCGCCCGGGCGGGAAGGGCAAAGCCGCGGACGGCATCTTGTCGGCAATGAAGATAAAATTGCATATTTATGTTGCTGTGCCGCAACGCAGTGTGACTTTAACGATTCCATCACGGCAAAAGGACTCCCCTGGTCCCGCGCCCGCGCTACGTATCTGAAGGTTGCTGGAGTTTCGACGATGCGACGCTTGGCTGTCCCGCTTCTGTCCCTGCTGCTCGGCGCGGCCGTGCTGCCGGCTGTGGCGCAGGCCGGGCTGACGCCCGCGACAGCGGTCTCGCCGGACGTCGCTTCCCTCTCCGACCCGCGGGCGGCGATCGAGGCCGCGATCGGCGACGCCGAGACGATCACGGTCGGCGGTGTGGTCCTGAAGGCGCAGAGCGTCCGGGACCTCTATGCGGGCCGTGGCTGGTTTCCGCTGTGGATCGACATGGACGGGCGGCTCGACCCGCGTGTTGGGCCGGTCATGGCGCGCCTGGCCAAGGCGCGTGAGGACGGGCTGGTCCCGGCCGACTACTACGTCGAGCCGCTGCAGGACCTGATCCGGTCCGCCGATGCGGACGACGTCGTGGCCGCCGAGATCCTGCTCAGCGCCGCGGTCATGCGCTACGGCGCCGATGTGCATGTGGGCCGGCTGGTGCCGCGCGAGATCGACAGCACCTTCGACATCACGCCGAAGCCGGTCGACCGGGCGGCCCTCGCCACCGCGGTGTCGATGCTGCCCGACCCGGACCGGTTCCTGGCCGATCTGGCGCCGAAGCACGCGCTGTACCAGAAGCTGAAGGGCGCGCTGCGGGGATACGAGACCCTGGCCGAGGCCGGCTGGCCCACCATCCCGCCGGGCGAGAGCGTGCGGCCGGGGCAGGAGAGCGACCGCGTGCCGGTGCTGCGCGCGCGCCTGGCCGCGACCGGCGAGTTCGTCGGCGATCCGGCGGATCAGAGCCGGCTCTACGACCCGCAGCTGGTGACGGCGGTCGAGCAGTTCCAGGGCAAGCACGGGCTGAAGGCCGACGGCATCCTGGGGCGCAGCACGCTGGCCATGCTGAACCGGCAGGGGCCGGAGCGGATGAACCAGATCATCGCCAGCATGGAGCGGCTGCGCTGGCTGCCGGACGATCTCGGCCCCGACTACCTGATGGTCAATCTCGCCGCCTTCTCCATGGACGTCGTCGCCGACGGCCAGCTGGTGCGCAGCATGGATGTCGTGGTCGGCCAGCCCAAGACCCAGACGCCGCTGTTCAACAGCGCCCTGACCTATCTCGAGTTCAACCCGACCTGGACGGTGCCTCCGTCGATCGCCAGCAAGGAGTACCTGCCGAGGCTGCGCAGCAATCCGGGCTATCTCGCGAGCCGCAACTACAAGCTGTTCTCCGGCTGGGGCAGCGGCTCGCGGGAGATGAGCGCCGACTATGTCGACTGGAACGGCGTCGGGGCCGGCACCATGCGGGGCCTGCGCATCCGGCAGGAGCCGGGGCCGGGCAACGCCCTGGGCAAGGTCAAGTTCATGATGGCCAACAACTGGGCCGTCTATCTCCACGACACGCCGTCGAAGAGCTACTTCAAGCGCAGCAACCGGGCCCTGTCGCATGGCTGCGTGCGGCTGCAGGACCCGATCTGGCTGGCCGACTACCTGCTGAACGGATCGCCCGACTGGTCGCCGGCGCGGCGGGAGCGGGTGATGGGCAGCTGGACCCCGACGACTCGAATCAATCTGCCGACTCCGATGCCGCTCTACCTCGTCTACCAGACCGCATGGATCGATCGGAGCGGGGAGGTGGCGTTCCGGGACGACATCTACGGCATCGACGCCAAGGTCATCGCGGCGCTGCAGGCCCGTGAAACCCGGCGCGAACAACTCGCATCTTCACGCTGAAATCCTCGTACGATTCAAACGTTGCTCCAAAGGGCGGCCGAATTTCGGTCGTCCTTTTTTATTTTTCCTTGATGTTTTCGCGATGCTGCAAATTCTATATTATGATTTTCCGGAGTTTTACTTCTAGTTTCACCAGAAGTGCGACAGATCTACCACAATGTTGCCATTATATCACAGAGTTTCTTTGTAAACGTGAGAAGAAATGGTTGATTCCCGCTTCGGCCTGCTTCACAAAGGACGCCATCGAACGCCCGGCGCCGAGTATAGGCGTGTAAAGCGTCAGAAATGCCGGAAGCGTAGCGAGTGATGTTAGGAGCAGCGGGAACGATGCAGAGACGGCAATTCCTGAGGATGTCGGCCGGGGCTGTCGCAGCCGCAGCCGTCGCGCCCATCGCACCACTCTCAGCCCTTGCCGCCACCAATCGAAGAACGCTTCATCTCTACGACGCCCACAACCTGGTCGAAATCAAGGAAGAGTACTTTGTCGACGGCTGGTACAATCCGGACGTCCTGGCGAAGTTCAATTATTTCCTGCGCGACTGGCGGTCGGACGAAGTCCGGGTGATGGATCCGAAGCTGCTCGACATTCTCAATGCTCTGCAGCGCCGGGGCGGGTCGGACGAGCCGATCCATGTCGTCTGCGGCTACCGCTCCCGCGCCACCAACGCCATGCTGGCCCGCCGCAGCCGCGGCGTCGCCCGCAATTCCCTGCACATCCAGGGGCAGGCGGCCGACATCTTCATGCCGAATATGAGCCTGGCCAGCCTGCGCCGGAACGCGGTCGACCTCCAGGCGGGTGGCGTCGGCTACTATCCGCGCTCCAACTTCGTCCACGTCGACACCGGCGATATCCGCACCTGGTGACGGGCGTGATGCGGACGGGCAGGGGCCGCCTCCGGGCGGCCCCTTCCATTTGAGCTCCGTCACAGGTCGATCAGCGCGTAGGGTCGGCCGCTCGGCTTCTCGATCGCCCAGGCGACGTTGTAGACCGGCGCCCCGCCCGGGGTGTGGCCCTGATACACGCCGCGATGGGCGTGGCCGTGCACCACCGCGCTGACGGTGAAGCGGTCGATCGTCTCGGCCAGGCGTGAGGAGCCGAGGAAGGGATAGATCTCCAGCGGCTCCCCTTCGATCGTCTCGACGATCGGGGCGTAGTGCAGCACCACCATCGCCCGTGGCGTCTTGACGGTGCGCATCGCGTTCTCCAGCCGCATCGCCTCGGACACGGCGACGGAGACGAACTCCTTGGTCTCCGGTTCGCCGAAGGACCCCAGCATCCGCCGCCCGAAGCCGCCGGCGAAACCCTTGACCCCGACGAAGCCGACCCCGTCCAGTTCGACCGCGCTGCCGTCCAGCAGGCGCAGCCCGGCCTGGGTCAGGATCGACCGCACCTCGTCGACCGCGCCGCATTCGTAGTCGTGGTTGCCCAGCACCCCGAGCACCGGGATCGGGCAGGCGCGCAGGTCCTCGGCCAGCCGTTCCGCCTGCTGTACCGTGCCGGTGTCGGTCAGGTCGCCGCACAGCACCAGGGCATCGGCGGCCTGGCCGATCTCGCCGAACATCTCGCGCAGCGGGTCGGAATCGTCCTTGACGTGGATGTCGCCGATCGCGGCGACGGTGAATGTCCCGTCTTTCGCCATGGGTCGGTTCCGCTCTCCTGTCTCGTGTCAGGCGTCGCGCCACTCGCCCTCGCCGCCGACATCGGCGAAGCCCCAGTCCTCGACCGCCGCGGCGTAGTCGACCCGCGACAGCATGCGGCCGCGGCAGACCTTCATCTGCGGCGGGGGCAGGTCCAGCTGGTGGCGCAGCCGGTCCATCAGCTCGTCCATCAGCCAGCGCGGCACCCGGTCGCGCTCCGTCGGGTAGACCCAGCGGAAGTTCATCAGATGAACCAGCAGCATCTCCCAATGCAGCTCCATGTATCCGAGCAGCCGCTGCCAATCGATCTCGTCATGCTGCTTGAGGATGACGTGGACCACGTCCGCGCCGTCGTAGCGGTGGCGCATCTGGATGAAGGCCTTGGACCAGATCAGCTCGGTCGGGGCGACGATCCGGACCTTGCTGCCGAAGACCTCGATCTCCCGGGCATGCTCGAACCACTGGTCGTTCACCGGCATGGTGCCGTTCGAAGAGGCATAGATCACGTCGAAGAAATGCCGGCCCTTGTGCACCTTGCCCAGCCAGCGCTCATCCTCGATCTCGATCGAGAAGCCGAGGTCGTGGAAGTGGCCGAGGATCCGTGGGCTGTCCCCGGCCTTGCAGAAGATGTCCAGGTCCTTGGTCGGACGCGAGATGCCGGTATAGGCGCTGACGGCGTAGGTGCCGGCCAGCAGGAACGGCAGGCCGGTCGCGGCCAGATCACGCAGCGCGTCGGAGTAGAAGGCCTCGGCCTGCGGGTCGTGCAGCGTCGGCGCGGCGGCGGCGGTGATCGACGGAATCGGCCGGTCCTCCAGGTTGCGGCAGGCGTTGCAACAACCGGATGGCGGGACGGTCGGTTCCGTCGCCGGTCGGCGGTTCAGCCCCCGGCTGCGTGCCTGGCGCAAAACCCCTCGGCGTCGAGCGTGCGGAAGTCCTGCAGCGCGGCGCGCAGCCGGTCATGCGGCCAGTCCCACCAGGCCAGCGCCAGCAGCCGCGCCTCCACCGCCTCGGTCACCCGGCGGCGGATCGGCCGGGCCGGGCTGCCGGCGACGATGGTGTAGGGGGCGACGTCGCGGGTGACTACGGCGCCGGCGCCGATCGCCGCCCCGGTGCCGACCGTGACCCCGGGCAGCACGATGGCGCCGTGGCCGATCCAGACGTCGTGGCCGATCGTCACCCGGTTCTCGCGCCGCCAGCCGAAGAAGTCGGTGTCGTCGGTGTCCGAGAGGCCGTAGGCGGAGGAGCGGTAGGTGAAATGGTGCTGCGTCGCCCGCCAGGTCGGGTGGTTCGGCGCGTTCAGCCGGGTGTAGGCGGCGATCGAGCAGAACTTGCCGATCTCGACGCACCAGGCCATCGACCCGTCCATCAGGTAGCTGTAGTCGCCGAGCGTGACCTCGTTCAGCACGGCATGGGCGCCGATCTCGGTGTAGAGGCCGAGGCTGCAGGACGAGACTCGGGCGGTCGGGGCGATCAGGGGCTCGGGCCCCAGGGTCTTGGCGCTCATCGGACTCTCCGGACGGGATTCATGTAGAGGTCTAGACAAGTTCGATGACGATTCTGCTGTCGTCCGGATGAAGGTCATGTCCTGTCGGCCCGCTGCGTCCCGGCCCGGTCCCATGAAAAGGGCCGCCACGGCTGGCGCATCCGGATCGAGACCCGGTCGGTGCCGACCGCCGATCTCTCGACCGCTGGCACCTGACCACCGCGCCGACGGCGAAGGAGGACGGGGAGGTGGTGACCGAACGCTCCTGGACCGAGGACACCCCGCGCGACCTGGTCTAGGCGTAGAGGTCGCCATTCCGCTTTATTGTCATCCTCGGGCTTGACCCGAGGATCCAGGGGCGGCCAGAGCGGCTCTCCGTGGCCCTGGATTGCCGGGTCAAGCCCGGCAATGACAATAAAGTTGAGGCCAATCGCTGTATCCCCCACTCAAAGCCTCAACCGGATACCTGTCGTTCGGGCCCGAGGATGACATTTAGGTCTTGTCCAAAGTCGTGAGCGGCCATAGGCGTCGTCCGTAACAGCCAACGGACCCCACCCATGCCAGCCAGCGCCGACAGCCCCGGTCCGGGGCTCAGCCTCCTCAGCGGGACCGCCGGCGGCCCCGTCGTCGCCATGGACGAGGGGTTGAGCTTCTGGGGCGGGGTCGACGCCGCCACCGGGCGGGTCATCGACATGCACCATCCCCGGCACGGCGCCGCGCTGGCCGGGGCGGTCGTGCTGATGCCCACCAGCCGCGGCTCCTGCTCGGGGTCGGGCGTGCTGCTGGAGCTGGCGACGGCAGGCCGGGCGCCGGCGGCCCTTGTCTTCTCCGAGCCGGAGGACACGCTCACCCTCGGCGCGATCGTCGCCGCCGAAATGTTCGGGCGGGCGATCCCCGTCCTGCGCCTGCCGGCCGAGGCCTTCGCCGCCGTGGCCGCTGCCCGGATGGCGTCAATCACGCCGGACGCCTTGGAGATCGACGGGCTGCGGATCCCCGTCGCGCCGTCGCCCGCCGATGCGCTGGCGCTCGAGGCCCGCGACCGCGCCATGCTCGACGGTGCGGACGGCCCGGCCCTGCAGCAGGCCATGCGCATCCTCACCGCCATGGCGCGGCAGCAGGGGGCTGCGGCGCTCACCGACGTGACGCGCGCCCATATCGACGGCTGCATCTATGCCGGGCCGGCGAACCTCGTCTTCGCCGAGACGATGGAGAAGCTCGGCGCCCGGGTCCGGGTGCCGACCACGATGAACGCCATCTCGGTCGACCGGCAGAACTGGCATGTCCAGGGCGTGCCGCCGGAGTTCGGCGGCCCGGCGGCGCGGCTGGCTGACTCCTACGTGCGGATGGGGTGCCGGCCAAGCTTCACCTGCGCCCCCTATCTCCTGGACGATGCGCCGGGTGCGGGCGAGCCGATCGGCTGGTCGGAATCGAATGCGGTGATCTTCGCCAACTCCGTGCTCGGCGCGCGGACGGCCAAGCATCCGGATTTCCTGGACCTCTGCATCGCGCTGACCGGCCGCGCGCCTCTCGCCGGCGCTTTCCTGGACGAGCATCGGCGGGCGAAGCGGATCGTCGAGGTCGAGCTTCCGGAGGGCGCCGGGCCGGAGGCCTGGCCGCTGATCGGCTATCTCGCCGGCCATGCCGCGCCCGACCGGGTGCCGCTGCTGCGCGGGCTGGCCGGGGCGGGGCCGAGCCGGGACGACCTGAAGGCGCTCTGCGCCGCCTTCGGCACCACCTCGGCGGCGCCGATGCTGCATGTCGAGGGCATCACGCCGGAGGCGGGGCGGGCGGTCGATCCCGGGGCCGACCGCGTCGTCATCACCCGCGCGCAGCTGGCCGAGGGCTGGGCCAAGCTGAACGAGGGGCCGGAGGCGGTGGAGCTCGTCGCCATCGGCAGCCCGCATGCTTCGCTTTCGGAGTGTCGAGCGCTCGCCGAGGGTTTGGCCGGCCGCCGACGGACTCCGGAGGTCGCGGTGATCGTCACCGCAGGTCGGCAGGTGATCGCCGCCGCCGAGGCCGACGGCACCATGGCGCGGTTGCGCGTCGGCGGTGTCGATGTGATCCCCGATCTCTGCTGGTGCTCGATCTCGCGGCCCGTCTTCCCGGTGGAGGCGAAGACGGTCATCACCACCTCCGGCAAATACGCCCATTACGGGCCGGGGCTGTCGGGCTGCGCCGTGCGTCTCGGTACCCTCGGCGACTGCATCGAGGCCGCTCTGACCGGGCGGGTTCCGTCGCGGCGGCCGGGCTGGTTGTCCTGACGCCTTCACCGTCATCGCGAGGAGGCGAAGACGACGAAGCAACCCATCGTCCCGCACGAGCGGCTGCATGGATTGCTTCGCTGCGCTCGCAATGACGGAGTAGGGAGGTGCAACCCGGCGGAAGGTGAGGTTGCACCTTTAGCCCGATCGATGGTACTACTGCCACACAACAAACCGCAGGGCAGGGCCATGGGCAGCACGACGTTCGGCGTGAAGATCGATGACGAGCTGCGGGCGCGGCTGAAGGCGGCGGCGGAGAAGCAGGGCCGCACCCCGCACTGGCTGGTCAAGCAGGCCATGCTGCTGATGCTCGACCGGGTCGAGCGCGGCGAGACCTTCGGCGGCCCCGACGAGGCCGAAGCCGGCGACGCGGCCGACGTGACGACGGCCGAGGACTCCGGCCCGCAGCCCTTCCTCGACTTCGCCCAGTCGGTGCAGCCGCAGACCGTGCTGCGCGCCAAGATCACCGCCGCCTATCGCCGGCCGGAGGAGGAGTGCCTGCCCTTCATCCTGGCCGGCGCCACCCTGCCGAAGCCGGTGACCGACGGGGCCAGGGGCATCGCCCGCACCCTGGTCGAGGCGCTGCGTGCCAAGGGCGTCGGCGCCGGTGTCGAGGGGCTGATCCAGGAATTCTCGCTGTCGAGCCATGAGGGCGTGGCCCTGATGTGCCTGGCCGAGGCGCTGCTGCGCATCCCCGACCGCGCCACCCGCGACGCGCTGATCCGGGACAAGATCTCCTCCGGCGACTGGCAGTCCCATGTCGGCCAGAGCCCGTCGATGTTCGTCAACGCCGCCGCCTGGGGCCTGGTGGTGACCGGCAAGCTGGTGACCACGAACAGCGAGGCCGGCCTGTCCGCCGCCCTGACCCGGCTGATCGGCCGCGGCGGCGAGCCGCTGATCCGCAAGGGCGTCGACATCGCCATGCGGATGATGGGCGAGCAGTTCGTCTCCGGCCAGACCATCTCCGAGGCGCTGGCCAACGGCCGCAAGCTCGAGGCCAAGGGCTTCCGCTACTCCTACGACATGCTCGGCGAGGCGGCGACCACCGCGGCCGATGCCGACCGCTACTACCGCGACTACGAGCAGGCGATCCACGCCATCGGCAAGGCGGCGGAGCGGCGCGGCATCTATGAGGGGCCGGGCATCTCGATCAAGCTGTCGGCCCTGCATCCGCGCTATTCCCGCGCCCAGGCCGACCGGGTGAAGGGCGAGCTGCTGCCGCGGCTGACTGCGCTGGCGGTGCTGGCCCGCAGCTACGACATCGGCCTCAACATCGATGCCGAGGAGGCCGACCGGCTGGAGCTGTCGCTCGACCTTCTGGAGGCGCTGTGCTTCGACCCGGATCTCTCCGGCTGGAACGGCATCGGCTTCGTGGTCCAGGCCTATCAGAAGCGCTGCCCCTTCGTGATCGACTATGTCATCGACCTGGCCCGGCGCAGCGGCCACCGGCTGATGGTGCGGCTGGTCAAGGGCGCCTATTGGGACAGCGAGATCAAGCGCGCCCAGGTCGATGGCCTCGAAGGCTTCCCGGTCTACACCCGCAAGATATACACCGACGTCTCTTATCTCGCCTGCGCCCGCAAGCTGCTGGCGGCGCCGGACGCGGTGTTCCCGCAATTCGCCACCCACAACGCCCAGACGCTGGCGACCATCTACAAGATGGCCGGCGAGAACTATTATCGCGGCCAGTACGAGTTCCAGTGCCTGCACGGCATGGGCGAGGGGCTGTATGAGGAGGTGGTGGGCCGCGACAAGCTGGACCGGCCCTGCCGGATCTACGCCCCGGTCGGCACCCATGAGACGCTGCTGGCCTATCTGGTCCGCCGCCTGCTGGAGAACGGGGCCAATACCTCCTTCGTCAACCGCATCGGCGACCCCGACGTCTCGATCGACGAGCTGATCGCCGACCCGGTCGAGGCGGCGCGCAAGGTCCAGCCGCTGGGCGCGCCGCATGCCAAGATCGCCGCGCCGCGCGCCTTGTTCGGCGACAGCCGCGACAACTCCGCCGGCATCGATCTGTCGAACGAGCAGCGCCTGGCCTCGCTGTCGGCCGCGCTGCTGTCGGGGGTCGATGCGGTGGTCCGCGCCGTGCCGATGCTGGGCGACGGCGACCGCGACGGGCCCTTGGACATGAATCGGGCACGCGAGATCCGCAACCCGGCCGACCGGCGCGACGTGGTCGGGCAGGTGGTCGAGGCGTCGGCCGAGCAGGTGGACGAGGCGATGGCCCAGGCCGCCGCGGCCGCGCCGATCTGGCAGGCCACGCCGCCGGGCGACCGCGCCGTCTGCCTGATGCGCGCCGCCGACCTGATGGAGGCGCGGATGCCGGCCCTCCTCGGCACCATCATCCGCGAGGCCGGCAAGACCCTGCCGAACGCGATCGGCGAGGTGCGCGAGGCGGTCGACTTCCTGCGCTACTACGCGGCCCAGGTGCGCGACCAGTTCTCCAACGACACGCATCGGCCGCTCGGCCCCGTGGTCTGCATCAGCCCGTGGAACTTCCCGCTGGCGATCTTCACCGGCCAGGTTGCGGCGGCGCTGGCCGCCGGCAACACGGTGCTGGCCAAGCCGGCGGAGGAAACGCCGCTGATTGCCGCCGCGGCGGTTCGGATCCTGCGCGAGGCCGGGGTGCCGGCCGGAGCGGTGCAACTGGTGCCGGGCGCCGGCGAGGTCGGGGCGCGGCTGGTCGCCGACAGCCGCACCCGCGGCGTGATGTTCACCGGCTCGACCGAGGTCGCCAAGATCATCCAGAAGGCGCTGGCCGACCGCCTCGACCCGGAGGGCCGGCCGATCCCTCTGATCGCCGAGACCGGCGGCCAGAACGCGCTGATCGTCGACAGCTCGGCCCTGCCGGAGCAGGTGGTGGGCGACGTGCTGGCATCGGCCTTCGACAGCGCCGGCCAGCGCTGCTCGGCGCTGCGCATCCTGTGCATCCAGGAGGATGTGGCCGACCGCGTGCTGACCATGCTCAAGGGCGCGATGCAGGAGCTGGCCGTCGGCAACCCGGACCGGCTGGCCACCGATGTCGGCCCGGTGATCACCGACGAGGCGCGGGGGATCATCAGCAAGCACATCGAGGCGATGCAGGCCAAGGGCCGCAAGGTCCAGGCCCTGCCACTGCCCGAGGCGGCGAAGCACGGCACCTTCGTGCCGCCGACGCTGATCGAGATCGACTCGATCGCCGAGCTGAAGCGCGAGGTGTTCGGGCCGGTGCTGCATGTGCTGCGCTACCGCCGCAGCCAGCTCGACCAGCTCTTGGACGCGATCAACGCCACCGGCTACGGCCTGACCTTCGGCGTGCACACCCGGATCGACGAGACCATCGCCCGCGTGTCGCACCGCGCCACGGCCGGCAATGTCTACGTCAACCGCAACCTGATCGGCGCCGTGGTCGGGGTGCAGCCCTTCGGCGGCCACGGCCTGTCCGGCACCGGCCCCAAGGCCGGCGGCCCGATGTACCTGTACCGGCTGCTCTCGGTCCGGCCCGAGGCCGGGCCGGTGGCGCCCGAGGCCGGCGCCGGGGCGGAGAAGCGGTTCCAGCCGCTGCGCGACTGGGC
>NZ_JANX01000102.1 GCF_000767795.1 Inquilinus limosus MP06
ATCGAGACCGCCGGCCGCTTCGTGCTGAGCACCGACCTCGGCCAGGACCGGATCCATGTCTGGACCCTGGACGAGGCCGCCGGCGCCCTGCGCCCGGCCGACCCGCCCTTCTTCCCCGCCGCCTCGGCCGGCGCCGGGCCGCGCCACCTCGCCTTCCACCCGGACGGCCGCACCCTCTACACCACCTATGAGGAGGCGTCGCAGCTGGCGGTGCATGACTGGGACCCGGCGACCGGCCGCGCCAGCTTCCGGCAGCAGGTCGGGTCGCTGCCGCCGGGCTTCGCCGGGTCCAGCTTCGCCTCGGCACTGGCGGTCAGCCGCGACGGCCGCTTCCTCTATTCCGGCAACCGGCTGCACAACAGCATCGCCATCTTCGCCATCGAGCCCGGCGGCACGCTGCGCTGGCTGGACGCGGAATGGACCCGCGGCGACTACCCCAACCATGTGGCGCTGGACCCGACCGGCCGCTTCCTGTTCGCCTGCAACCGGCGCAGCGACAACGTCACCCTGTTCCGGGTCGACCGCGAATCCGGCCGGCTGGCCTTCACCGGCCGCTACCTGCCGATCGGCAGCCCGAACATGGTGGCGTTCCTGCCGGGGTGAGCGCCCGGGCCGATGAAGAATCGTCATCCCGTGCGCACTGAGGCGCGAAGCGCTGCTGCGCAGACACGGGATCCTCGATCCCAGCCTCGAAGAGATCCCGGTTCTGCGACGCACCACTTCGTGCTGCGCCGCGCCCGGGATGACGGGTTGATGAAGAATTCGCGGGAGCCGCGAGAGGCTTACCCCTGATAGATCGGCGCCCCCGACGGAGACCCGGTGGCGCCGCCGTCGACGAACAGGTCGACACCCTGGACGTAGCTCGACTCGTCTGAGGCCAGGAACAGCACCGTCCGTGCGATCTCCTCGGCCTGGCCGAAGCGGCCGGCCGGGATGCCGCGGCTGATGCGCTGCACCAGCGCCGCCCGGCCCTCCGGCGTCGGCGCCACGGCCGACCAGATGTCGGTGTCGGTGGCGCCGGGCGAGACCACGTTCACCCGGATGCCGCGCGGCGCCAGCTCCGACGCCAGCACCTTGCCCATCGACCGGATGCCGCCCTTGCTGGCGGCATAGGCCGACCAGCCGGCCGCGCCGAGCGCGCTGTGCACCGAGCTGGTGAGGATGATCGAGGCGCCGTCCCTCAGATGCGGCAGCGCCGCCTGGACGGTGAAGAACACGCCGGTCAGGTTGACACGGAGGATCTGCTCGAACTGCTCGAACGCGGTCTGGCCCAGCGGGGTGACGCCGCCGATGCCGGCATTGGCGAAGACGATGTCGAGCTTGCCGAAGCGCTCCGCCGCCTGCGCCGCCGCATGCTCCATTGCCGCGGCGTCGGCGGCGTCGGCCTGCAGCGCCAGCACGGCATCGCCCAGCTCGCGCGCCGCGGCGTCCAGCGTCTCGCGGTTGCGGCCGGTGATCGCCACCTTCGCGCCCTCGGCCACCAGCAGCCGGGCCGTCGCCAGGCCGATGCCGGCATTGCCGCCGGTGATCAGCGCGACCTTGTCCTGCACCCTCATCTCGATCTCCTGCGCCCCGATCGGCGACCATTTCGACACGACGACGATCCGGGCCGGCGGCGACGGCCGGCCGGGTCCATGTTTTGGATGATGTTCGTCATCTCATTGGGAAGATGATAAACATCATCCTGATTGTCAATGCGCGGCCGAGGAGGAATTCGCCATGGGCCATTCACGGCAGGAGAAGGCGGCCAGCCATGACCGCATCGTGCGCATCGCCGCCGGCCGATTCCGCGAGGCCGGGGTCGACGGCCTGAGCGTCGCCGGGCTGATGCAGGAGGCCGGGCTGACCCATGGCGGCTTCTACCGCCATTTCGGGTCGCGCGACGAGCTGGTGGCCGAGGCGCTGGACGAGGCCCTGGCCCAGAGCCGGGCGACCGTCGCCGCGGCGCGGGAGGCGGGCGCCGGCTACGACGCCATCGTCGCCGAATATCTGAGCCCGCGGCATCGCGACGCGCCGGGGGCGGGCTGCGCCGTGGCGGCCCTGGCGAGCGAGGTGGGGCGGCTGCAGGACAAGCCGCGCGAGGCCTTCACCCACCATATCGAGGCCAGCCTGGACGGGTTCCTGCGCCTGCTGCGGGAGACGAACCCGGCGGCGACCCGCGCCGACGCGCTGCTGGCCGTCACCGCCCTGGCCGGCGCCGTGGCCATCGCCCGCGGCGTCTCCGACCCGGCGCTGTCGGACGAGATCCTGCAGGGGGTGCGGGAGAAGCTGGCGGCGCTGGCCGGGCCGGATGCCTGAAGCCGGCGGCCACGCATCCTCATGGCCGCGCGACAGCGCTCGTGTCAGCATTGCGGACGCTTGATGTCGGAGGAGGCGCAGCATGGACCGCTTCACCGGCGGCTGCCTGTGCGGCGACGTCCGGATCGTGGCGTCGGGCCGGCCGTACCGGGTCGGCCTTTGCCACTGCCTCGACTGCCGCAAGCATCACGGGGCCCTGTTCCACGCCTTCGCGGTGTTCCCTCGGGATGCGGTGACGGTCGAGGGCGAAACCCGCGACTATGCCGGACGATTTTTCTGTCCGCGCTGCGGCTCGACCGTCTTCGCCCGCACGGGCGACGAGACGGAGGTCAACCTGGGGTCCCTGGATGCCCCTGACCAGCTGACGCCGACCTATGAGAACTGGGTCGTCCGTCGCGAATCCTGGTTGCCGCCGTTTCCGCTCAAGAGGCGATACGACCGAGACCGCGATGCCACGGGCCGCTTCGAGCCATGATCCGCCCGGCACGACGATTCTCGTGGTCAGTCCGGCACCACCGCCAGCACGTCGATCTCGAACAGCAGCCCGTCGCGGAACAGGCGCGACACCGGCAGCGTCGTGCTGGCCGGCGGAGCCGCGACATTGACGTAGCGATCGCGCACCTCGCGCAGGATCGGGAGCTGGGCAACGTCGGTCACGAACATGCCGAGGCGGACGACATGCTCGAAGCCGGTGCCGGCGGCGGACAGGCCGGCCTTGACGTTCTCGAAGGCCTGCGCGGCCTGCTCGGCGAAGCCCGGCCCCGCGATGGCGCCGTCCGGGCGGAGGCCGACCTGGCCGGCGAGCTGGACCAGCCGGGCGCCGGCCGGGATCAGCACGACCTGGGAATAGCCGTTCGGCGCCGGCATGGTGGCGGGGTTGAGGAAGGTCGGGGCATCGCTGGGCATCGTGGCCATCCTGCATGGGGAAGAACGGGCGGGACGATGCCCCCGCCGGGCCTGTCGAACCACGCAGCGCCCCGGCGCAGGTCATAAGCCAGGCTTATATCGAAGCATGCATCCGGTCACGGGCGGCGCGGTCGCGCAGCACCATGCCGGCCAGCTCGGCGCGGGAACGGATGCCGAGCTTCTCGTAGATCGCCTGGGTCTGGTTGCGGATGGTGGCGGGAGCCGAGCCCAGGGCCTGCGCCGCCTGCTTGTGCGTCGCCCCGGCGGCGAGCAGCAGCGCGACCTCGCGCTCGCGCCGGGTCAGGCGGTCGAGATCGGCGATGGCGCTGAGCCGCAGCCGCACCAGCCCGGACGCCCCGCCGGGCTCCGGCTCGCAGGAGACGACGATGCCCTCGCCCTTCAGCGTGGCGCGGCCGGGATGCTGCGCCAGCCGGCGCAGCGGGCCCGGCAGCCGCTCCCCGCTCCAGCCCGGCCAGACGGATTTCAGCAGCCCTTCCGAGGCCTCGAGCCCGAGATAGGCGAAGCCGGACGGGTCGACCAGCAGCGCCGCCCGGTCGGCGGCGGCGTCCCGCCGCTGCGACGCCTGCACCGCCAGGAAGATGTGGTCGACCGCGCCCTGCAGGAACTGCAGATCCTCGTCGTCCCACGCCGCGGGCCGGGCGTCGCCGCGATAGATCGAGGCGAAGAACACCGTGGTCCGGTTCGGCCGGCTGTGCATGGCGCTGGCCCATTTCCGGATGCGGTAGCGTTCCGCCAACTCGATCATCCCGTCGGTCTGCACCGGCTGGTCGCGGTCATAGGTGCGGACCCCGCCGGGCGTCTCGCGCAGGCTGCGGGCGACGAGGTCCTGGGTCTCGATCGTGGTCCAGAAGCGGGCGAAGTCGCCCGGCAGGTTCAGGGTGGAAGAGGCCTGGACGATCGTCCGCCCCGGCTCGAACCGGGCCCAGCCGTACCAGGCGCAGTCGAAGCCCAGGATCGCGCGCAGCCGGTCGAAGCCGTGGGCCGCGATGCTGCCGTCATTCTCCCGGCCGGCCCTGTGCAGGTCGGCGACGAACTGGGAGAACAGGGGCAGCTTCGTGTTCACGCGCGCCACTCCCGGGCGGTCTTCTGCCGGAAAGGCTAGCGTCGCCGCAAAGGTCCGACAAGCGCCCCGGCACGGGCCGGGCGACCGTTCCATAGTGCATCTGCATCATTCTGGGCCGCACCGTCCCGGCTAGACTCGGCCGATATCCGACAGGGAGGAGCGCAGGAATGGCGACGGGATGGCTGTGGCACGAACGGTTCGGCTGGCACGACACGGGGACCGCCGGCGGCTTCCTGAAGGGCGAGTTCATCCAGCCGCTGCAGCATCTGGAATCGCCGGAATCCAAGGCCCGCTTCGCGTCGCTGGTCGAGGTCTCCGGCATCGCCAGGGCGCTGAAGCGGATCGAGGTCGTCGCCGCGACCGAGGCGGACCTGCTGCGCATCCACACCCGCGACCACCTCGAGGCGATGCGGGAGCTGAGCCGCGACCCGCGCGGCGGCGACATGGGCGACGGCTCCTCCCCCTTCGGCTTCGGCGGGTTCGAGCTGGCCTGCCTGGCGGCCGGCGGCACCATCAGCGCGCTGCGCGCCGTGGTCGGCGGCGAGGTGCGCAACGCCTACGCCCTGGTGCGGCCGCCCGGCCACCATGCCCGGCCGGAGCGGGGCATGGGCTTCTGCATGTTCGCCAATGTCGCCGTGGCCATCGCCCATGCCCGGGCCGAGCTCGGCATCGGGCGGGTGGCGGTGGTCGACTGGGACGTCCACCACGGCAACGGCACCGAGGCCTGCTTCCAGACCGACCCCGATGTCCTGACCATCTCGCTGCACCAGGACGGCAACTTCCCGCCCGACACCGGCAAGGTGACCGACCGCGGCACCGGCGCCGGCGACGGGTCGGCGATCAACATCCCGCTGCCGGCGGGGTCGGGCGAGGGCGCCTATCTGCACGCCTTCGACCGGGTGGTGCTGCCGGCGATCGAGCGGTTCCGGCCGGAGCTGGTCATGGTCGCCAGCGGCTTCGATTCCAGCAATGCCGACCCGCTGGGGCGGATGCTGCTGGTCTCGACCTCCTACGCCGCCATGACGCGCCGGCTGATGCAGCTGGCCGACGCGGTCTGCGGCGGCCGGCTGGTGATCAGCCACGAGGGCGGCTATTCGCCCTTCTACGTGCCGTTCTGCGGCCTGGCGGTGGTGGAGACGCTGAGCGGCGTCAGCACCGGCGTCACCGACCCCTACCTGGCCGCCTGGGCCGGGCTGCCGGGGCAGGAGCTGCAGGACCACCAGAGGGCCCTGGTGGCGCAGGTGGCGGAGAGCTTCGGGCTGTAGCGCCGGCCTGGGGCCGGGATTTCACAAGAACAACCAAGACAGGGGGCGATGATGAACGGACCGAGAGCCGGCAAGGCGCGGGGCACGCTGCTGATCTGGATCAACCTGATCGTGGTGCTGTTCCCGCCGATCCACCTGGCCTTCGCGGCGGGCAACCTGGCGATGGCGCTGGCCTTCTTCCTGCTCAGCAGCCTGCTGCTCGCCGGCAGCGTGATCTATCTGAACCGCGCCAACCATGATGCCGGGGAGGAATAGGCGATGGACTTCCTCATCGGCTACGGCACGCTGGCGGTGTTCTTCATCGGCGTGATCCTGGTACTGGAGCGTACCCGCCGGGCCGCGGGCGGCGACTTCACCGACTACGCGGTCGCCGGCCGATCCTTCGGGTCCTGGTTCCAGGCCATGGCCTTCCTCAACACCTGGCTGCCCGGCACCATCTTCATCGCCTTCGCCGGCCTCGCCGCCTCGGCCGGGGTGATCGGCTACTACGTCGTCTCCTACTCCCTGCTCGCCGTGCTGTTCATGCTGTTCATGGCGCAGAAGGTGTTCGACTGGGGCCGGGCGTTCAACCTGCGCACCCAGGCCGATTTCGTCGGCATGCGCTACAACTCCAAGGCCGTGCGCGTGGTCGCGGCGCTGATCGGAGTGGTGGCCAGCTTCCCCTGGCTGATCCTGGGCTTCCAGTCGCTGGGGCTGGTGTTCTCGTACCTCTCCTTCGGCGCGGTGTCGCCGACGCTGGCGGTGTTCGCCGGCATCGCCGCTCTGGGCATCCGCCAGATCTGGACCGTGCGGCTGGGCATGCGCGGCATCGTCATCTCCGACATGGTGCAAGGCGTCTTCGCCTATGGCGTCGGCGGCCTCGTCGCGCTCGGCCTGATCGTCTGGCTGATGTCGCAGGGGCTGGGCTTCGCCGCGCTGCCGCCGGAATTCGCCGCCCTGCCCGGAGTCGGCAGCGGCCTCGGCCCGCTCTACTACCTCTCGATCGTCGCCACCGGGGCGCTGGGGGCCTGGTGCTGGCCCGACATCTTCGTCCGGCTGTTCACAGCCAAAAGCGCCCAGGCCGTGCGCAACTCCGCGGTCAAGGCGGCGCCGATCCTGCTGCTGTTCCTGGCCATCCTGCTGACCATGGCGATGCTGGCGCACCAGCTGCCCGAGGTCGCGGCCGCGCCGGACAATGTCTGGTTCCTGGCCGCGGCGCATGGCGGCCCCTTCGTCCTGGCCCTGGCAGGCACCGCCGTCTTCGCCGCCACGGCCGGCAACGTCAACGCCCTGACCGCGGCGATCGGCACCCACACGGCGCAGGACGTGATCCATATCGGCGGCGCGGACGAGGCGACGACCACCCGCACCGCCCGGGCGGCGATCGTGGCTGCGACCGTGCTGGCGGTGATCGGCGCGATCCTGACGGTGAACGTGACGGCCGGGCTGCTGACCCTGGCCCTGGCGTCCTATCAGGGCATCGTCCAGCTGGCGCCGGCCCTCTATCTCGGCATCTTCTGGCGCCGGGGCAACGCCGCGGCCGCGCTGGGCGGGATGCTGACCGGCTTCGCCACCGCCGTGGTGCTGCAGCTCCTCTACCCGGTGTCGATCGCCGCGCTGGGCGGCCTGACCTCCGGCGTCGTCGGTCTGGCCGTCAACACGCTGGTCTATGTCGCCCTGGCCTATGCCCTGCCGCAGGACGCGGCGGAGCGCGCCCGCATCGACCGGCTGTTCCGCGACCTCGGCGAGGCCGGGGCGGAGAGCGCTGCGGTGCCGGCCGGCGGCCTGGCCGCAGCGCCCGACTAGGGAAGCGGCGGGCGTCAGCCTCAGCCGTTGGCGCCCGCCTTCTCCGCCTCCTCCGGCGTCCGGGTGGTCAGCGACAGGGCGTGCACCCGGTCCTTCAGCTCGGCCGCCAGCAGGTCGTAGACCAGGCGCTGGCGCTCGACCCGCGACTTGCCGGCGAAGGCGGCGGACACGACCAGCACGCGGAAATGGCTCTCGCCGCGGCCGTCATGCCCGGCATGCCCCGCATGGCGGTGGCTGTCGTCGATGATCTCGATCTGGGCCGGGGCCAGCGCCTCCTCGATCTTGCGGCGCATGCGGTCGGCGATCTGCATCGGTCCTCTCCTCGATCCGGCCCCTGGCTGGCGGCACGGGGGTGATAGCAGAGGCGGCGCGGCGGCGGGAGACGGCCGCTCCATCATCCCAATAATCCCGTATGCCGCAAGCGCCGATGCTGCGACACGGCGTCAGGGCTGATGCCCGCCGCATCGTCTTGTCAGGCGTATGGCCCCTCCCCATACTCGCAGCATGGCCACCGCGAACCGCAGATACGACCGGGCATTCGAGGAGCCGGCGCCGGCAACGCGCCGTTGCGACCACCCGGGCTGCGCCGGCGCCGGGGAGTTCCGGGCGCCGAAATCGCGGCAGCATCTGAACGACTACTGGTGGTTCTGCCTGGAGCATGTGCGGGAGTACAACCGCACCTGGAACTATTATCAGGGCATGAGCGCGGACCAGATCGAGCGCGAAGCCCGGCGCGACACGGTATGGGACCGGCCGACCTGGCCGATGGGCTCCTGGCGGGCCGAGCAGCGGCTGCGCGCCAGGATCTATCAGAGCTTCGCCGAGGGCGCGGGCGACAACCCGTTCCATGCCGGGCGCGAGGCGCAGGAGGAGGCGAATCAGGGCCGCCCGCTGACCGAGCAGGAGAGCGCGATGAAGACGCTCGAGCTCGTTCCTCCCTTCGACCTGAAAACCCTCAAGGCCCGCTACAAGACCCTTGTCAAACTGCATCACCCGGACGCCAATGGCGGTAGCCGCGACGCCGAGGAGAAGTTCAAGACCATCAACCACGCCTACAGCGTGCTGAAGGCCGGCTTCGCCTCGTGAACGATACTCTGGAATTTGGACTTCGACTGGATCATGAGCGCTGACACCTCCACGACGCTGCCCGACATCAAGGTGTCCGTGCGGCAGACCTTCGGCATCGACAGCGACCTGCAGGTGCCCGCCTTCTCCGCCGCGACGCAGCACGTGCCCGAGGTCGACAGCGCCTACCGCTTCGACCGCGACACCACCATGGCCATCCTGGCCGGCTTCGCGCACAACCGCCGCGTCATGATCCAGGGCTATCACGGCACCGGCAAGTCGACCCATATCGAGCAGGTGGCGGCGCGGCTGAACTGGCCCTGCATCCGGGTGAACCTGGACAGCCACATCAGCCGCATCGACCTGGTCGGCAAGGACGCCATCGTGCTGCGCGACGGCAAGCAGGTGACCGAGTTCCGCGAGGGCATCCTGCCCTGGGCGCTGCAGAACCCCTGCGCCATCGTGTTCGACGAGTACGACGCCGGCCGGCCGGACGTGATGTTCGTGATCCAGCGCGTGCTGGAGGTCGAGGGCAAGCTGACCCTCCTGGACCAGAACCGGGTGATCCGCCCGCACCCGGCCTTCCGCATCTTCGCCACCGCCAACACCGTTGGCCTGGGCGACACCACCGGCCTGTATCACGGCACCCAGCAGATCAACCAGGGCCAGATGGACCGCTGGTCGATCGTCGCCACGCTGAACTACCTGCCGCATGACGCCGAGGTCGAGATCGTCCTCGCCAAGGTGCCGGATCTCGACAATGAGGAGGGCCGCGCCAAGGTCAACGCCATGGTCCGCCTGGCCGACCTGACCCGCGCCGGCTTCATCGGCGGCGACATCTCCACCGTCATGTCGCCGCGCACGGTGATCACCTGGGCCGAGAACTCCCGCATCTTCGGCGATGTCGGCTTCGCCTTCCGCCTGACCTTCCTGAACAAGTGCGACGAGGTCGAGCGCTCGACCGTGGCCGAGTACTACCAGCGCTGCTTCGGCACCGAGCTGCCGGAAAGCGGCGTCCGCGCCCATCTGGCGTGACGGTTGCATTTTGCTGTCATGCCCGGGCCCGACCCGGGCATCCAGAGACTGTCGAGACCCACTGGATTGCCGGGTCAAGCCCGGCAATGACAGACTGAGGAAAGAACGGCGAAAGCCGTAGAGACGAAGCAGGCGATGCCCCAGGACGACAGCCCGATCGAGGTGTTCAAGCGCGCCACCACGGCGACGGTGCGGGCCATTTCGGAGCGGCCCGACGTCACCGTGGCCTATTCCAGCGAGCCGGCCGGCGTCGCCGGCACCCGGGCCCGGCTGCCGCAGCCCTCGCGCCTCCTGACCTCGGCCGAGGTGGCGAAGGTGCGCGGCGCCGCCGACGCCGTGGCGCTGCGCCTGCGCCATCACAACGCCAAGCTGCACGCCGCCCGCATGCCGCCGGGCGAGGCCGCCCGCGCCGCCTTCGAGGCGCTGGAGCAGGCGCGCTGCGAGGCGATCGGATCCACCCAGATGGCCGGCGTCGCCGGCAACCTGGCGGCGGCGCTGGACGACCGCTTCAAGCGCCAGGGGCTGGACCGCGTCACCGAGCGCGAGCAGGTGCCGCTGGCCGAGGCGGTGCGCCTGGCCGCGCGCGAGGCGATGACCGGCGAGAAGCCGCCGCCGAACGCCCGCCACGCCGCCGATCTGTGGAAGTCCTGGCTGGAGAGCCGGATCGGCCGCTCGCTGCACGAGCTGGCCGACGCCATGGACGACCAGGAGGCCTATGCCCGCTGCGCCAAGCACCTGCTGTCCGAGCTCGACATCGATGTCGGCCAGGAGGACGAGACGCAGGAGGATGAAGAGGGCGAGGACGAGGACAAGTCCCAGGGCGAGCAGCCGGAGGAGCAGGGCCGCGAGGGCGAGCAGGTCAGCGCCGAGGCCGATGACAGCGACAGCGACCCGGAGAGCGGCGACGAGACCGACGCCGAGGGCGCCGAGCAGGAGGAGGCGTCGGAGGATTCCGACGAGTTCTCGACCGAGGACACCGAGGCGCCGGGCCAGCCCTGGCGCGACGACCAGACCGGCGCGCTCGACCCGAACGGCCTGAACTACAAGGCCTTCACCACCCAGTTCGACGAGATGGTGTCGGCCGAGGACCTGTGCGACGCCGACGAGCTGTCGCGGCTGCGCCTGATGCTGGACCAGCAGCTGCAGCACCTGCAGGGCGTGATCGCCAAGCTGGCCAACCGGCTGCAGCGCAAGCTGATGGCCAAGCAGACCCGGTCCTGGGACTTCGACCTGGAGGAGGGCATCCTCGACGCCGCCCGCCTGGCCCGCGTCGTCATCAACCCGCTGACGCCGCTGTCCTTCAAGATGGAGCAGGACACCGATTTCCGCGACACGGTGGTGACCCTGCTGATCGACAATTCCGGGTCGATGCGCGGCCGGCCGATCACCATCGCCGCGATCGCCGCCGACATCCTGGCGCGGACGCTGGAGCGCTGCGGCGTGAAGGTCGAGATCCTCGGCTTCACCACCCGCGCCTGGAAGGGCGGCATGGCGCGCGAGCGCTGGATCCAGCAGAGCAAGCCGCAGAATCCCGGCCGGCTGAACGACCTGCGCCACATCATCTACAAGGCCGCCGACGCGCCCTGGCGCCGGGCCCGCAAGAATCTGGGCCTGATGCTGCGCGAGGGCGTGCTGAAGGAGAACATCGACGGCGAGGCGCTGCTGTGGGCCCACAACCGCATCGTCGGCCGGCCGGAGCAGCGGCGCATCCTGATGGTGATCTCCGACGGCGCGCCGGTCGACGATTCGACGCTGTCGGTCAACCCCGGCAACTATCTCGAGCGGCACCTGAAGCAGGTGATCGAGTATGTCGAGCGCTGGTCGCCGGTGGAGCTGGTGGCTATCGGCATCGGCCATGACGTGACCCGCTACTACCGCCGCGCCGTCACCATCGTCGATGCCGAGCAGCTGGGCGGCACCATGATCGACAAGCTGGCCGAGCTGTTCGACGAGGAGCCGAAGAAGGCCGTCGCGATGCGCCGGGCGAGCTGAGCCGGCCCCCCAGGCGCAGCCGACAACACCACCGACACCGACTGTCGAGGCGGCCGCATCCGCGGCCGCCTTCGTCATGCCCGCCGCCCCGCCTTCGCCGTCGCACGTCCACACCGATGCCACAATAAAAGTGCTTATAATGGTGTCGGCAAAAACACTGTATGATCTTGCGGGAGAGGAAGACGCAGCATGGTTGCAGTGTCGACCTCATAAGATTTGGTTCTATTCCAGGAACGGGGCAGGCTCGACTATCGGCGTATTTTCCTGTCCTTAGGATATTTTGGAGCACAGGGATGCCGGCATGCCATGATCGACGTGAGAGCGACGCGCATGTGACGGTTCGCTGCGCCTCGACGCGCCGTTTCGGCGGGGCGGGCCGCGGCGACGGAGCGTCCGCGTGAGTGCGGGCGCGCAGGTGATCCTGCGGACCGTGCAGCGGATCTACGATGCCGCGATGGAGCCGCAGGACTGGCCGCACTGCCTGGATTCGGTGCGCGACCTGGTCGGCGGCTCGCATGCCGTGTTCACCACCACCACGGCCGACGGCGTCCAGCTCTCCACCTGCTCACGCATGGATGTGCGGCAGCACGGCGCCCGCTGCGACCGGATCCTGCACAGCGATTTCTGGGCCGAGCAGATGCGCCGGTTCCCGACCGGCGCCGCGCGCACCCAGTCCTCCCTGGTGCCGGTCCCGGATTATGAGCGGACGGATTTCTACCAGCAGCTGATCCGGCCGATCGGCGGCGGCCTGGCCGCCGTGGCGGTGCCGTGGCGCGGCCCGTCCAGCTGGACGGCCGTCCGCGTCTGCCGACCGCTGCATGAGCGCGATTTCGGCCCCGAGGAGCTGAACCGGCTGCAGGTGCTGGTGCCGCATCTGGCCAAGGCCGGCAAGCTGAACCGCCGCCTGGCCAGCGTCGACCCGCGCGCCACCGGCGCCCTGGCGGCGATCGACGCGCTGGGGCTGGGCCTGATCCTCTTGGACCGGCACGGCCGGCCGGCCTATCGCAACGAGCGGGCCGAGGCGATCATCGCCGCGCGCGACGGGCTGCTGGCCGACGCCTACGGCATCGCCACCACCCTGCCGGCCCAGACCCGGGCGCTGCACCAGGCGATCGCTGCGGCGATGCTGCTGGCCGGCGGCCCGGACAGCGCCGACGACGCGTTGACCCACGCCGCGGCCGCGATGCTGCGCATCCCGGTATCGCGGCGCCCGCCGAACGGGCCGCTGATCCTGACCGTGGTGCCGGCCCCGACGGCCGGCCGCGGCCCCGCCCCGGGCGAGCCGGGGGCGGTGGCGGTGCTGATCTCCGACCCCGACCGCCGCAGCCGCATCGACACCGCCGGCCTGGCCAGCGCCTATGGCCTGACCCGGCGCGAATCCGACCTGGCGGCGCTGATCGCCGACGGCTTCGGCCCGGCCGAGGCGGCGGAGAGCCTGGGCATCTCCATCGGCACCGCCCGACACTATCTGAAGCAGGTGTTCGAGAAGACCGAGACGCACCGCCAGGCCGAGCTGGTGCGCCTGCTGCTGCACAGCTTCATCGCCCCCGATTCCGGCGCCGCGGCCGGCCGCTGAGCCGACCGGGCGGCTTGACCGGGCGGCCCGGATCGGGCCTGCTGCGCCTCCCCGATTCAGGAGGCGCCCGATGTCGGCACCCGTTCTGGAGACCGCCCGGCTGATCCTGCGCCCGACCCGGGCCGAGGATTTCGAAGACTGGGCCGAGTTCATGGCCGATCCGGAGGCCACTCGATTCCTCGGCGGCGTCCAGCTGCGCACCGTGACCTGGCGCATGTTCCTGGTGACCGCCGGCGCCTGGGCGATGCAGGGCTACTCCATGTTCTCGGTGATCGAGAAGGCGACCGGCCGCTGGATCGGCCGGCTCGGCCCCTGGCAGCCGGAGGGCTGGCCGGGCACCGAAATCGGCTGGGGGCTGAGCCGCGCCGCCTGGGGCAAGGGCTATGCCACCGAGGGCGCCGAGGCGGCGATCGACTGGGCTTTCGACCATCTCGGCTGGACCGAGGTGATCCACTGCATCGCGCCGGACAACGAGCCGTCCAAGGCGGTGGCGCGCCGGCTCGGCTCGCGCTTCCGCGGCCTCGGCCGGCTGCCGGCGCCGATCGACACCGAGGTCGAGATCTGGGGCCAGACTCGCGCGGAATGGCGCGGCCGCGCCGCGGCAGGCCGGCCGTGACCATCGCGATCCGAGCGGGCCGGCCGGACGATCATCCGGCCCTGCTGGACATCTGGCTGCGCGCCGTGCGCGCCACCCACGGCTTCCTGACCGAGGACCGGATCCAGGCCCTGCTGCCGCTGCTGCGCGACCGGTATCTGGCGGCGGTGGAGCTGTGGGTCGCCGCCGGCGCGGACGGGGCGCCCGAGGGCTTCATGGGTCTCGACGGGTCCAAGGCCGAGATGCTGTTCGTCGACCCGGACCGGCACGGCCGCGGCACCGGCCGGGCGCTGCTGGCCCATGCCGCGGCGCTGAAGGGCGACCTGACCCTCGACGTCAACGAGCAGAATCCGGGCGCCCTGGCCTTCTACCGCAGATGCGGCTTCCGCCAGACCGGCCGGTCGCCGCTGGACGGCCAGGGCCAGCCTTTCCCGCTGATCCATATGACCTCGGCGCCTCCCGAACGCTAAGGCGGCGCGACCGGCTTGCTGAGGCGCCGGATGGTCGGCGCGAAGCCGGCCGCCTCGTAGCAGGCGACCGCTCCGGCATTGAACTCCCAGACGGCGAGCTCGAGGCTGGCGAGGCTGCGGCCGCGCGCCCAGTCCTCGGCCCGGCGCAGCAGCAGCCCGGCGACGCCGCGGCGGCGATGGCCGGGCATCACCACCAGGTTGTCGATCTCGGCGATGCGCCGCTCCGGCCGCACCGGGTTGGCCGGGATCGTCTTCTCGACCAGGGTGGCGAGGCCGGCCAGGGCGGCGCCGTCATCGGCGACCAGGATGGCGCTGTCCGGCCCGGCGATCAGGCCGGCGATCAGCTCCGGGCTGCGCGCCGGCCCCTCCGGCGCGACGAACACGTCCGGCCGGGCCTCGCGGTGGAAGCGGTCGAGCTCGGCGAATAGGACGCAGAGGGCGGCGTGCTCCTCCGGCCGGGCCGGGCGGATGATGATGGATTCGGGCGGCATCGGGAGATCTCCTGGTGGCGCCGCACGGCCCCGGAGACCCACATGAAAATGCCGCCGGAACCGGCGGCATGGGATGGGCATGAAATGTCGTCCCGCCGCCCTAGAGGAGCGGGGCACCGTATCGCGGGGCGGGGCGCGGGCGACGAACCATGCCGGCAGGCTATCGGCAGGCCGGGCCGCGGTCAATCACCCCGCCAGGCGGCCAGCGCCTTGGCGATGGCGGCGGCCGTCTGGTCCGGGGTCAGGCCGGCATTGTCGAGGACGAGATTCGAGAAGGCCGGGCCGGCATAGCCCTCCGCATACATCTCGAC
>NZ_JANX01000103.1 GCF_000767795.1 Inquilinus limosus MP06
CCATGCTGGCCGGGGTGCTGCTCGACCTCTGCCTGGCCCCGGCCCGGGCGGTCGGCGCCATGCCGATGCTGGCGCTGCCGGTGGTGCTGGTCTGGGCCCTGGCCTGGCGCTTCGCCAGGCTCTACGCCGTGCCGCTGGCCGTCGTCGCCGCCCTGGCGATGATCGGCGTGACCACCGCGGTGCCGCCGGAGGCCTTCGCCCATCTCTGGCCGCAGCCGGTCGTCGTCGCCCCGGCCTTCACCACCGGCGCGATCATCGGCATCGCCGTGCCGCTGTTCATCGTCACGATGGCGTCGCAGAACGTGCCGGGGCTGGCGGTGCTGAACGCCAATGGCTACCGCCCGCCGGTCGGGCCGCTGTTCGTCGCCACCGGCGTGACCAGCGGCCTGGCCGCGCTGATCGGCGGCCATGCGGTCAACCTGTCGGCGATCACCGCGGCGCTCTGCGCCTCGGCCGAGGCGCATCCCGACCCGGCGCGGCGCTGGCCGGCGGCGGTGGTGGCCGGTGCGGTCTATGTCGTGATCGGCCTGTTCGCCGGCTTCGCCGCCGCCTTCATCGCCGCCTCGCCGCCGCTGCTGATCCAGGCGGTGGCCGGCCTGGCGCTGCTGGGCAGCCTCGGCGGCGCCCTGTCGACCGCGCTGGCGCGGGAGGAGGAGCGGCTGCCGGCGGTCGTGACCTTCGTCACCACCGTCTCCGGCCTCTCCCTGTTCGGCATCGGCGCGGCCTTCTGGGGCCTGGTGGCCGGTGGCGCGATGATGGCGCTGGCGCGGCTGAAGCCCTGAGCCTCAGGCGGCCTTGTCCAGGCCGGGCGGGACGCCCAGCCGCTCCTTCAGCCCGGCCCAGCCCTGCGGCGTGACCTCGACCGCGCGGGAGGAGGGGGAGCGCCGCAGCCAGCCCTTGTCGCACAGCACCCCGAGGAACCGTACCCCGAGCGGCCCGGCCAGATGGTGCTCCCGCTCGGTCCAGTCCAGGCATTGCCGGGCCAGGCCGCGCCGGGTCGGGCGCAGCGAAGCGACATCGAGGCCAAGTCCGGCGAACCAGTCATGGCCCGCCGGAGTCACCTCGAACCGCTTCTCCGGCGCCGGCACGATCAGCGCCCGCTCCTGCAGCGCCCGGGTCACGGCCACGCCCAGCCGGCCGGCCAGGTGGTCGTAGCAGCAGCGCGCGAAGGCGAACCGGCGGGCGTCGCGGCTCAGCGGCTTGCGGCGCACCGGCATGTGCGGCCCGATCGCGGCGAGCTGCTCCAGCGCTTGGGCGACATGGGCGCCGGCCAGGCGGAAATAGCGGTGCCGGCCCTCGGTCTCGACCGTCAGCAGCCCGCCCTGCACCAGCTTGGCGAGATGCGAGCTGGCGGTCTGCGGCGTCACCCCGGCGGCATAGGCCAGCTCGCCCGCCGGCCGGGCCCGGCCGTCGACCAGGGCGTTCAGCATGTTGGCGCGCGCCGGGTCGGCGATCAGCTGGGCGGTGTAGGCGACGCCAGGGTTGATCGGCGTGGGCGGGCGCGAGACGGGCGGGGTGACAGGCATGGGGCGCCTCCATCGGTTCGGCGCCATCATAGCCCGCCCGGCGTCGCCATGCTTCGACGCCGGCCGAAGCATGCGGCCGCGCCCCGGCGCCGCGGGCACAGGTTCCGGAGGCGGGCCCGGCCGTGATAAAGCCTGACGGCGTTCGGGGGGAATCGCGCTGATGCGAGATCGATCATGATCCTGGCCACGCCGCGCCTGCGGCTGCGGCCCTGGCGGAAGCAGGACCGCGACGCCTTCGCCGCCCTGACCGCGGATCCCGAGGTGATGCGCGACCTGGGCGGGCCGCTGGACCGGGCGGGCAGCGACGCCAAGCTCGACCGCTACATCGTCTGCTATCATCGCCGGGGCTTCTGCCGCTGGGCGGTGACGGATCTCTCCGGCACGGTGCTGGGCTATGCCGGGCTGATGCGGTCGGGGCCGGAGCATGCGGCCGGTCCCCATGTCGATATCGGCTGGCGCCTGGCGCGGCATGCCTGGGGCCAGGGTTACGCCACCGAGGCCGCGGCGGCGGCGCTGCGCGACGGGTTCGGGCGGCTCGGCTTCTCCGAGATCCTGGCCTACACCGCGCCGGACAATCTGCGGTCGCAGGCGGTGATGGCGCGGCTGGGCCTGCGGCGGGAGCCGTCGCGCGACTTCACCTCGGTCATCGACGGCACGCCCTGGCACGGGCTGGTCTGGGTGGCCCGGCCGGGCTGACGCCATCCGGGCCGGCATGACGGGGCGGTAGAAGGGGGAGCCATGCCGGACATCGCCAGCGACACGCGTTTCTGGGACCGGGGCGCGCGCCGATACGCCGCCAGCCGGGTCTCCGACCCGGCTGGCTATCAGCGCACGCTGGCGCGCACGCGGCACCATCTCAAGGCCGGCGACACGGTCTTCGAATTCGGCTGCGGCACGGGGACGACGGCGCTCGCGCTCGCCCCGTCCGTCGGACGCATCCTGGCGACCGACATCTCGGGCGAGATGATCGCGATCGCCCGCAGGAAGGCGGAGGGATGCGCCAATGCCGAGTTCCGGGTCGGGACGCCCGGCGGGATCGCGGGGCTGGACGGGGCCTTTGACGCCGCCCTCGGCTTCAACGTCCTGCATCTGGTGACGGCGCGGGACACGGCGCTGCGGGCCGTTCACCGGCTGCTGAAGCCCGGCGGGCTGTTCATCTCCAAGACGCCGTGCCTGCGGGAGGCGACGCCGCTGCTGCGTCTCGTCCTGCCGCTGATGCAGCTCGTCGGCAAGGCGCCCTCGGTGGCCTTTCTCGGCGCGGAGGAGCTGGAGCGGGAGATCGCGGCGGCCGGGTTCGAGATCGTCGAGCGCGGCCGCCACGCCTCGCGCGGCAGGGACATCCGCCCCTTCCTCGTCGCCCGTAAGCGGTGAGGCTGCCGGCGGCCGGCGGATCACGGCCGGAGCCGCTGCCGGTGCCAGGCCTCACCGTCCCGAACGGCGTCCGGCCGGCTGGCGGCTGGCGCGGCACGCCTGGCGCGGGGCTGCGCCACCGAGGCCGGCCATGGCACGGCAGCGCTCGTGTTGAGCGGCCGCGCCATGGCCGGCCCCTCCGCCGAACGTCAGACCTGGGCGAGGCCGCCGTCGACGAAGACCTCGCTGCCGGTCATGAAGCTGCTGTCCGACGAGGCGAGGAACGCGGCGACGGCGCCCGTCTCGGCAGGGTCGCCCATCCGGCCGAGCGGCGTGGCGGCGCCCAAAGCATCCATCGCCTCCTCTCCCACCACCTCGATCGCCAGCTCCGTCCGGGTCGGCCCCGGCGAGAGCACGTTGACGCGGATGCCGGTGCCCTGCAGATCCAGCGCCCAGCTGCGCGCGAAGTTGCGGATGGCCGCCTTGGTGGCGCTGTAGACGCTGAACCGCGGCGTCCCCATCACGCCCGTGCTGGAGCCGGTGAGGATGATCGATGCCCCGGACGACATCAGCGGCAGGGCCTTCTGCACGGTGAACAGCAGGCCTTTCACATTGACGCCGAAGGTCCGGTCGAACTGCTCCGGCGTGATCTCGCCGAGCGGCACCAGATCACCGGTGCCGGCGTTGGCGAACAGGATGTCGAGCCCGCCGCGTTCCGCCTTCACGGCTTCGAACAGTCGGTCGAGATCGGCCATCTCGGTGACCGAGCCCCGCACGGCCCGGGCGTTCGGCCCCAGCTGCGCGAGAGCCGCGTCCAGCGCATCCTGCCGCCGCCCGAAGATGTAGACGAACGCCCCCTCCTCGACGAAACGCTTGGCGGCGCCGAGCCCGATGCCGCTTCCGCCGCCGGTCACCACCGCGGTCTTGCCTTCCAGCCTGGTCATGCTTTGCCTCCTGCATTCAGGTGGCTTCGATCTGGCGGGTCGCATACCCATGGACAAGTATGCACCTTTTGGTAAGTATCAAAATCATGAGCGACGTCCCGACATCCTCGCCCCGTTTCAGCTGCGGGCTCGACGCCACGCTTCGCGTCATTGCCGGCAAGTGGAAGCCGCTGATCCTCTATTTCCTGCTGCAGGGACCGACCCGGTACGGGGCGCTCAGGCGGGCGGTGCGCGGCGTGAGCGACAAGGTGCTGATCCAGCAGCTGAAGGAGCTGGAGGCCGACGATCTCATCGTCCGGACCGATTACAAGGAGGTGCCGCCGCGGGTCGATTACGCACTCACCCCTCTCGGTCTGAGCCTGACAAAGGCGCTCGAGCCGCTCTGCGTCTGGGGCACGGAGAACATGGCCGAGGTCGCTCGTGTTCTCGCCCAGCGCGAGAGATGGCCCGCCGAGGCGCGCTGAGGTCGCGGCTCGCCCGGCGGGCATCGACCTCCGTCATGCGCAGAGGTTATATCCCCGGCTGTCGATCCCTTCACCGGACCCCTGAGATGACCCAAGCCGCCGATCGTGCCATCCGCCAGCGGCGCGAGGCCTTCAACCAGGCCCTGGCCAGGGCGGACCTCAAGGCCATCGGCCCGCTCCTGGCGCAGGATGTCGTCCTGGTCACCGGCACCGACAGCGCCGTTCTCTCCGGCCGCAAGGCCCAGCTCGCGGCGTGGGAGGCCGAGTTCGCCGCCTCCCTGCGCACGGTGTACACGCGCACCCCGGAGAGCATCGTCGTGTCGCCGGTCGAGCCGATCGCGCTGGAGCATGGCCGCTGGCAGGGCATCGCCGCCGCCGGCGGCCTGCCGCTCGCCTCCGGCACCTACGCCGCCAAATGGCGCAGGACCGGCGCCGATTGGGTGATCGAGGCCGAGATCTACCTCACGCTGGCCTGACTGGCCGGCGCGGCGGAAACGGGCGGTACGGGTGGGATGATCGCCATGGTCCAAAATTCCCCGTCATTGCGAGGAGGCGAAGCCGACGAAGCAATCCAGGGGCCGGTGCGCACCGGCCCCTGGATTGCTTCGCTGCGCTCGCAATGACGGTGCTGGGAATTCCGAGAGGGACGCAGACTTCCGGCGCGCCGGAGCGATCGTCACGCCGCCGGCGCGGCGCCGGTCAGCTCGCCAAGAGCCGCCACCAGCCGGTCGCACTCCGCATCCGTGCCGATGCTGATGCGCAGATGGTCCTGGATCCGCGGCCGGGCGAAGCGGCGCACCAGGATCGCCCGGGCGCGCAGCCCGGCGGCCAGCGCCTCGCCCGGCATCGCGGGGTGGCGCGCGAACAGGAAGTTGGCGGCCGAGGGCAGTACCTCGAACCCCAGGCCGCGCAGGGCGCCGGCCAGCCGCTCCCGGCTGGCGACCACCCGGTCGCGCTGCGTCTCGAACCACGCCCGGTCCTCCCAGGCCGCGACCGCCCCGGCCAGGGCCAGCCGGTCGGTGGGGTAGGAGTTGAAGCTGTCGCGCACCCGCTCCAGCGCCTCGATCAGCGGGCGCTGGCCGATGGCGAAGCCGACCCGCAGCCCGGCCAGGCTGCGCGATTTGGAGAAGGTCTGCACCACCAGCAGGTTCGGGTGGCGGGCGACCAGCGGCACCGCGCTCTCCGCCCCGAAATCGACATAGGCCTCGTCGATCACCACCGGCTGGTCCGGGTGGTCGCGCAGCAGCGTCTCGATCCCGTCCAGCGGCAAAGCGAGGCCGGTCGGGGCGTTCGGGTTCGGCAGGATGATGGCGCCGCAGGGCCGACGGAAATCGGCGACGCGAACCTGCAGCGCGTCATCGACCGGCACCGCGCGATGGTCGATGCCGTACAGGCTGCACCAGGTCGGATAGAAGCTGTAGGTGACGTCCGGGAACAGCAGCGGCCCGTCATGCTTCAGCAGGCCGGCGAAGGCATGGGCCAGCACCTCGTCCGACCCGTTGCCGACGAAGACCTGGTCGGCGCCGATGCCATGGGTGGCGGCGATGGCCTGGCGCAGCCGCAGCGCGGTCGGCTCGGGGTACAGGCGCAAGGTATCCGCCGCCGCCTCGCGGATCGCGGCCAGCGCGCGCGGGGAGGGGCCGTAGGGGTTCTCGTTGGTGTTCAGCTTCACCAGGTCGGGCACCGCCGGCTGCTCCCCCGCCACATAGGGGGTCAGGGTGGCGACGATCGGGCTCCAGAACCGGCTCATTCCGCTCTCCATCTCCATCCATCCGCCGCTATGCGCCGCCGGCCCCGGGCGGCATGCCCTCGAATTCCGGCAGCCCGCCCTCGACCCGGTCCCAGGGCTGGCGGCTGCGGACGTTGATCGCGGCGTCCGGCCGGATCACCGACGGGTCGTCCAGCGTCCCGGCATAGAGCGTCGCCATCTCCGGGTCCATCTCGGCCGTGCCGAAGAGATGGCTGCCGCACACCGGGCAGAAATGGCGCACGGCCTGCAGCCCGCTGCCGCCGGCCTGGGCATAGAAGCGGGTCTCGCCGCGCACGGTCAGCGCCGCGAGCGGCACGCCGACATAGGTCGAATGGCCGGCGCCGCTGGACCTCTGGCAGTCCCGGCAATGGCAATGACCGGTGTAGACGGGGTCGGCCGCCACCTCGTACCGCACCGCCCCACATAGGCATCCGCCCGTCATCATCGCTCGTCTCCCCGATTCCAGCCCCAACGTGGCCAGCATAGCCGGGCGGAAATCCGGATCGAATTTTTATGCGCCCCGGGTGTCTGATCCGCGCCGATCACACGATTCCGCAGTCCGTCTGCGGGAAGGAGATTTCGTGCTCGACGTCCTGATGCTTGCCCTGGCTGCGGCGTTCTTCGCCGTCGGCCTGGGCTACGTGTTGCTGTGCGACCGGCTCTAGAGGAAGCGATGACCTTCGATCTCATCCTCGGCGGCGTCGTATCCGTGCTGCTGCTCGGCTACCTCGTCTACGCCCTCGTTCGCCCCGAGAAATTCTGAGACAGCCATGACTCTCAACGGCTGGATCCAGATCGCCATCTACTGCGCGATCGTGGTCCTCATCGTGCGCCCGCTCGGCGGCTACATGACCCGGGTCTTCTCCGGCGAGCGCACCTTCCTCTCCCCCGTCCTCCGCCCGGTCGAGCGTGTGCTCTACGCCGCCGCCGGCGTGCGCGAGGACCGCGAGCAGCATTGGACCGGCTACGCCTTCGCCATGCTGCTGTTCAGCGTGGCGGGATTCGCCCTGCTGTACGCGCTGCAGCGCTTCCAGGACGTGCTGCCGCTGAACCCGGCCGGCATGTCGGCGGTGCCGGAAGGCATCGCCTTCAACACCGCGGCCAGCTTCGTCACCAACACCAACTGGCAGTCCTATGGCGGCGAAAGCACCATGGGCTACCTGGTGCAGATGGCCGGGCTGACGGTGCAGAACTTCGTGTCGGCCGCGACCGGCATCGCGCTCGCCATCGCGCTGGTGCGCGGCTTCGCCCGGCGCTCGGCCCAGACCATCGGCAACTTCTGGGTCGACCTGACCCGGGCCACCCTCTACGTGCTGCTGCCGATCTGCATCGTCGCCACCATCTTCTTCGTCTGGCAGGGCGTGCCGCAGACCCTGGGCGCCACTGTCGACGCCACCACGCTGGAAGGCGCGCATCAGACCATCGCCCAGGGGCCGGTGGCCTCGCAGCTGGCGATCAAGATGCTGGGCACCAATGGCGGCGGCTTCTTCAACGCCAACTCGGCCCATCCCTACGAGAATCCGACCGCGCTGTCGAACCTGGTGCAGATGGTGCTGATCTTCGCGATCGGCGCCGGCCTGACCAACACCTTCGGCCGCATGGTCGGCAACGAGAAGCAGGGCTGGGCGATCTTCGCCGCCATGGGCGTGCTGTTCCTGGCCGGCGTCTTCATCGCCTATTGGCAGGAGGCCGGCGGCGGGCATCTCCTGGCCTCGCTCGGCGTCGACACCACCCTCGGCAACATGGAGGGCAAGGAGGTCCGCTTCGGGGAGGCGCTGTCGGCCCTGTTCGCGGTGGTCACCACCGCCGCCTCCTGCGGCGCGATCATCGCGCAGCATGACAGCCTGACCGCGCTCGGCGGCATGGTGCCGCTGGTCAACATGATGCTGGGCGAGGTGATCATCGGCGGCGTCGGCGCCGGCCTGTACGGCATGCTGCTGTTCGTCATCGAGGCGATCTTCGTCGCCGGGCTGATGGTCGGCCGCACGCCGGAATATGTCGGCAAGAAGATCGAGGCCAAGGAGGTCAAGATGACCATGCTGGCCCTCTTGATCCTGCCGGCGTCGATGCTGGGCCTCACCGCGCTCGCGGTGTCGACCCAGGCGGGCCTGGCCGGCATCCTCAACCCCGGGCCGCACGGCTTCACCGAGGTGCTGTACGCCTACACCTCGGGCACGGCGAACAACGGCTCGGCCTTCGGCGGCCTGACCGCGACCTCGCTGTTCTACACGGTGACCCTCGGCTTCGCGATGCTGATCGGCCGCTTCCTGATGATCGTGCCGATGCTGGCCGTCGCCGGGTCGCTCGCCGCCAAGCGCAGCCTGCCGCCCTCCTCCGGCACCTTCCCGACCACCGGGCCGCTCTTCGTCGGCCTGCTGATCGGCGTGGTGCTGATCATGGGCGGCCTGACCTTCTTCCCGGCCCTGGCGCTGGGTCCGATCGTGGACCAGCTCGCCGCTTCCGCCGGCACCCTGTTCTGATCGGAACTTCGGTCATGAAGACTTCCAACACTCCGGCGTCGCTGTTCGACGCCAAGATCATGGGCCCGGCCGCGTTCGACGCGGTCCGCAAGCTCGACCCGCGCGTGATGTGGCGCAACCCGGTGATGTTCGTGGTCGAGACCGTCGCGGCCCTGACCACGGTGCTGCTGCTGCGCGACATCGCCACCGGCGCGGCCGGCATCGGCTTCACCATCCAGATCGTGCTCTGGCTCTGGTTCACCGTGCTGTTCGCCAACTTCGCCGAGGCGGTGGCCGAGGGCCGCGGCAAGGCACAGGCCGAAAGCCTGCGCCGCACCCGCACCGACACCGTGGCCAAGCGGCTGCGCGACGCTGCCGGCCGCGACACCGAGCCGGTACCGGCCCTCTCCCTGCGCCAGGGCGACCTGGTGCTGGTCGAGGCCGGCGACCTGATCCCGTCGGACGGCGAGGTGATCGAGGGCATCGCCTCGGTCGACGAAAGCGCGATCACCGGCGAATCCGCCCCGGTGATCCGCGAATCCGGCGGCGACCGCTCGGCCGTCACCGGCGGCACCCGGGTGCTGTCGGACTGGGTCAAGGTGCGCATCACCGCGGCCCAGGGGTCGACCTTCCTCGACCGCATGATCTCGCTGATCGAGGGCGCGCAGCGCCAGAAGACGCCGAACGAGATCGCGCTGAACATCCTCTTGGCCGGGCTCTCGATCATCTTCGTCTTCGCCACGGTCACCATCCCCAGCTTCGCCGCCTATGCCGGCGGGTCGATCTCGGTGGTGGTGCTGGTGGCGCTGTTCGTCACCCTGATCCCGACCACGATCGGCGCGCTCTTGTCCGCCATCGGCATCGCCGGCATGGACCGCCTCGTGCGCTTCAACGTGCTGGCCATGTCCGGCCGCGCGGTCGAGGCCGCGGGCGACGTCGACACGCTGCTCTTGGACAAGACCGGCACCATCACGCTGGGCAACCGCCTGGCCACCGAGTTCGTGCCGCTGCCCGGCGTCACCGACGCCGAGCTGGCGGACGCCGCCCAGCTCTCCTCCCTCAGCGACGAGACGCCGGAAGGCCGCTCGGTCGTGGTGCTGGCGAAGGAGAAGTACGGGCTGCGCGCCCGCGAGGTCGGCCGCATGCACGCCCAGTTCGTGCCCTTCACCGCGCAGACGCGGATGAGCGGCGTGGATGTCGAGGGCTCGGTCATCCGCAAGGGTGCCGTCGACGCCGTCATCGCCCATGTTCGCGAGGTCGCCGGCAACCCGCGCTTGGCCATGCCGAAGGAGCTGGAGCAGATCACCGAGCGCATCGCCAAGGCCGGCGGCACGCCGCTGGCGGTGGCCAAAGACGGCAGGCCGCTGGGCGTCATCCACCTGAAGGACGTGGTCAAGGGCGGCATCCGTGAGCGCTTCGCCGAGCTGCGGCGGATGGGCATCCGCACGGTGATGATCACCGGCGACAACCCGCTGACCGCCGCGGCGATCGCGGCCGAGGCGGGGGTCGACGACTTCCTGGCCCAGGCGACGCCGGAGGCCAAGCTGGCCCTGATCCGCGAGGAGCAGGGCAAGGGCCGGCTGGTCGCCATGTGCGGCGACGGCACCAACGACGCGCCGGCGCTCGCACAGGCGGATGTCGGCGTGGCGATGCAGACCGGCACGGTGGCGGCGCGCGAGGCCGGCAACATGGTCGACCTCGACAGCGACCCGACCAAGCTGATCGAGGTGGTGGGCATCGGCAAGCAGCTGCTGATCACCCGCGGCGCCCTGACCACCTTCTCGATCGCCAACGACGTGGCCAAGTACTTCGCCATCATCCCGGCGATGTTCCTGGCCTTCTACCCGCAGCTCGGGGTGCTCAACGTCATGGATCTGCACTCGCCGCAGAGCGCGATCCTGTCGGCGATCATCTTCAACGCGCTGATCATCATCGCCCTGATCCCGCTGGCGCTGCGCGGCGTCCGCTACCGGGCGCTCAGCGCGGCCGCACTGCTGCGGCGCAACCTTCTGATCTACGGCCTGGGCGGCATCATCATCCCGTTCGTCGGGATCAAGGCGATCGACCTGATCGTCACCGCCCTGGGCCTGGCGTGAGGCCACCATGCTGAACCAGATCCGTCCCGCCATCGTGATGATCGTCCTGCTGACGATCCTCACCGGCATCGCCTACCCCTTCGCCATGACCGGCGTGACCCAGGGGCTGTTCCCAAGCCAGGCCAATGGCAGCCTGGTGAAGCGCGCCGACGGCACCGTCATCGGCGCCGCCCTGATCGGCCAGAACTTCACCAGCGAGAAGTACTTCCACGGCCGCATCTCGGCGACCTCGGGCGCCGACCCGAACGACCCGACCCAGTCGGTGGCGCAGCCCTACAACGCCGCCAACTCGGCCGGCTCCAACCTCGGCCCGACCAGCCAGGCGCTGTCCGACCGGGTGAAGGGCGATGTCGACGCGCTGGCGGCGCAGGGCATCAAGAACCCGCCGGCCGACATGGTCACCAGCTCGGCCTCGGGCCTCGACCCGGACATCAGCCCGGCGAATGCCGAGCTGCAGGTCGCCCGGGTCGCAGCCGCCCGCAACCTGCCGGCGGACAAGGTGCGCCAGCTGGTACAGGGCGCGACCAGCGGCCGGCTGCTGGGCCTGATCGGCGAGCCGCGGGTCAATGTCCTGCAGCTCAACATGGCGCTGGACGGGCTGACGACCCCATAGTCATCCTGGCGCAATGTCACTGACCGATCGGTCCGACGACGATCATCGTCCCTCGCCGGAAGCTCTGCTTGAGGCGGTCGCGAAAACCCGCGGCCGCCTCAAGATCTTCCTCGGGGCGGCGCCCGGCGTCGGCAAGACCTACGAGATGCTGTCCCAGGGCGCCGCGCGGCGGCGCGACGGGGTCGACGTCGTCATCGGCGTGGTCGAGACCCATGGAAGGGCCGAGACCCAGGCGCTGGTCGGCGGCTTCGAAATCATCCCCCGCCGCCGGGCCGAGCATCGCGGCCGCAGCCTGGAGGAGATGGATCTCGACGCCATCCTGGCGCGCAAACCGGCCCTGGTGCTGGTCGACGAGCTGGCCCACACCAACGCCCCCGGCAGCCGGCACGACAAGCGCTACCAGGATGTCGAGGAGATCCTGGCCGCCGGCATCGATGTCTGGACCACGCTGAACATCCAGCATGTCGAGAGCCTGAATGACGTCGTCGCCCGGATCACCCGTATCCGGGTGCGCGAGACGGTGCCGGATGCCTGGATCGACGGCGCCGACGAGATCGAGCTGATCGACCTGACGCCGGAGGACCTGCAGAAGCGGCTGGCCGAGGGCAAGGTCTATATCCGCGACCAGGCGCGGCGCGCGGTCGACCATTTCTTCAAGCCCGGCAACCTGACCGCGCTGCGCGAGCTGGCGCTGCGCCGCACCGCCCAGCGGGTCGATGATCAGATGCTGGGCTATATGCGCGCCCACGCCATCACCGGCCCCTGGGCCGCCGGCGACCGCGTCATGGTCTGTGTCAGCGAGGCGCCGAACAGCGAGGCGCTGGTGCGCTACGCCCGGCGCGTGGCCGACCGGCTGGGCGCTCGCTGGGTCGCCGTCTACATCGAGGGATCGCGTCACCACCGGCTGGGCGAGGCCGAGCGCGACGGCGTCGCCCGCGCCCTGCTGCTGGCCGAGAAGCTGGGCGGCGAGACCGTGACGATCCCGGCCAACGACATCGTCGCCGAGCTCCTGACCTATGCCCGGCGCAACAACATCACCCAGATCGTCATCGGCAAGTCCGACCGGCCGCGCTGGTTCGAGCTGCTGCACGGCTCGGTGGTGCATGAGCTGGTGCGCAAGGCGGGCTCGATCTCGGTCCATGTCATGGCGGGGGAGGAGGCCGAGGCCCAGCCGGGCCAGGAGCGGATCCAGACCCGCCCGGCCGATGCCGGCCTCGACCCGCGGCCCTATCTGGTGGCCGCGGTCGGCGTGGCGGCCACCACCGCCGCCGCCCATCTGGTCGCCTTCGTCGCCACCAGCAACAGCATCGCGCTGGTGTTCCTGCTGCCGGTGCTGTTCTGCGCCGCGCGCTACGGGCTGGGGCCGTCGATCTTCGCCTCGCTGCTCAGCGTCTTCGCGGTCAACTTCTTCTTCCTGCCGCCGCTGTACAGCCTGGTGATCGCCGACCCGTCGAACGTCACCACGCTGGTGTTCTTCCTGGTGGTCGCCGCCGTCACCTCGAACCTGCAGAGCCGGGCGCGGCTGCAGGCTCGGGCCGCCGCCGCGCGGGCTCGTGCGACGGCGGAGCTGTTCGGGTTCAGCCGCAAGCTGGCGGCGATCGCCTCGGCCGACGACCTGCTCTGGGCCGCGGCCTACCAGATCGCCGCGATGCTGAAGCTGCGCGTGGTCGTGCTGATGCCGCAGGACGGGTCGCTGCAGGTGGTCGCCGGCTATCCGCCGGAGGACCGGATCGAGGAGGCGGAGCGGGCGGCCGCGCAGTGGAGCTGGGCCAATGACCGGCCGGCGGGGCGGGGGGCGGACACGCTGCCCGGCGGCAAATGGCTGTTCCTGCCCTGGCGCACCGCCTCCGGCCAGATCGGCGTGGTCGGCATCGACCGCGACCAGCCGGGCCCGCTGCTCAGCCCCGACGACCAGCGCCTCCTGGATTCCCTGATGGACCAGGCGGCGGTGGCGATCGAGCGGGTGCGCCTGGCCAAGGATGTCGACGAGGTCCGCGTGGTGGCGGAGACCGAGCGGCTGCGCGCCGCCCTCCTGACCTCGATCAGCCACGATCTGCGCACGCCGCTGGCCTCGATCATCGGCGGCATCTCCAGCCTGCGCCGGTACGACGCCACCTTGGACCCGAAGGCGCGCGGCGAGCTGATGGAGACGGTGGAGGACGAGGCCGAGCGGCTGAACCGCTTCGTCGGCAACCTGCTGGACATGACCCGCCTCGAATCCGGCGTGCTGCAGCCGAAGCTGGAGGCGACCGAGGTGGCGGAGGTGGTCGGCGCGGCGGCGGAGCGCAGCCGCGCCCTGGTCGCCCGGCACCGGCTGGTGCTGGACATCGCGCCGAACCTGCCGCTGGTCCTGCTCGACCCGATCCTCCTGGAGCAGGTGCTGGTCAACTTGATCGACAACGCCGCCAAATACGCCCCGGCCGGCACCGCCATCACCGTCTCGGCGCGGGACGAGAAGGGGCTGGCGATCCGCGTGCTGGACGAGGGCGAGGGCATCCCGGAGGACAAGCTGGAGGCGATCTTCGACAAGTTCCACCGCATCCAGCAGGGCGACAGCGCCCAGGCCGGGACCGGGCTGGGCCTGGCGATCTGCCGCGGCTTCGTCGAGACCATGGGCGGGAAGATCGTCGCCGGCAACCGCGGCGACCGGCGCGGCGCGGTGTTCACCGTCACCTTCCCGCCCGACCTCACCGCCCCGGCCCTGCCCGGCATCTCGATGGGGATGTGATGACGACCTCGCCCGACACCCGCGCCGCGCCGCGCATCCTGATCATCGACGACGAGCCGCAGATCCGCCGCTTCCTCAAGATCAGCCTGACCGCCGACGGCTATGCCCCGATCGAGGCGGCCGGCGGCACCGAGGGGCTGGAGCGGGTGGTGCAGGACCGGCCCGACCTGGTGATCCTCGACCTCGGCCTGCCCGACATCGACGGCCAGCAGGTGCTGAGCCGGATCCGCGAGCTGTCGGCGGTGCCGGTGATCGTGCTGTCGGTCCGCGCCGGCGAGGCCGAGAAGGTCGAGGCGCTGGACCGCGGCGCCAACGACTATGTCACCAAGCCCTTCGGCATCGCCGAGCTGACCGCCCGGCTGCGTGCCGCCCTGCGCCGCGGCGGCCAGGAGGACGAGGCGGCGGAGGCGGTGATCGAGGCCGGGCCGCTGACCGTCGACGTGCCGCACCGAAGGGTGCGCTTCGAGGGCAAGGAGATCCGGCTGTCGAAGAAGGAGTTCGAGATCCTGCGCCTCCTGGCCGCCCATCACGGCCGGGTGGTGACGCACCAGAAGATCCTGCGCGAGGTCTGGGGCCCGGCCCATATCGACGCGATGCAGTATCTCCGCGTCTATGTCGGCCAGCTGCGCCAGAAGCTGGGCGACGACCCGGCCCGGCCGCGGCTGATCGCGACCGAGGCCGGGGTCGGCTATCGGCTGGTGGTGGAAGGTTAGTGCGGCGCTGACGACGCCTGCCCGTGCCGCACCGCCGGCGGGGCGCGGCCGATGCGCAGCGCGACCGGCAGGCACAGCAGCGGGGCCAGGGCGACCAGGCCGAACAGCCAACGGGCGGCGCTGGTGGTGCCCGCGACGCCGCCGGGATCCAGCAGGCCGCCGAGATTGGCGATCATGCCGGCCAGGGCCGCGGCCAGCGCCGTGAC